>JAIEMN010000043.1 GCA_019752115.1 Gemmatimonadaceae bacterium | reverse complement strand
CCCTAAGTTTCTGCAACTATCACCCAACTTCTGACAATTACTGTGCATGCGGTGGGAGCTGTGCCTGAGCTGCTTGGAAGAGCAGCACGGCGAAGACCTGAAGCGGGTCAGCCTCGGGGCGCAGGGGGAACCACACGACTGCCGCCGGGGTGGCAGCAAATGCGAGAAGTGCGGCGACTGGCACCATCCTCTCACTAAGTGCCCCAAGTACAGGCCATCCCGGTACGAAGATGCGGAAGAAGAGGACAAGAAGGAGACAGCAGTGGCGGCGGTGGCGGTGCCAACGCGCTGCAGAACACCGGCGACTACAAGATCACCGTGATCATCGGTGGCCAGTCCTACTCCAAGACCCTGCGCATCGAACGCGTGAGCGGCGGTGACGGCGGCGGGTTTGGGTTTGGAGAGGACGAGGAGCGGGATGAGGGGATTCGGGGGCCGGGCGTGCGGCGGTGATGTGTTGAACTGATCAGTTGTGGGTGTCGGGTTTTTGGTCGTGGGTTCTGGGTTCGCCAACCCACAACCCATGACCTAGAACCCGACACCCACAACTGATCAGTTGAACTCCTCATTCTCCGGCATCGCCGCCAACTTCTCCCCCAACTCCGTATGCCCCCGCGCCGTCGCCAGCATGGCCGGCGTGGTGCCGTCTTCCATCTTGGCGTGAATCTCTGCGCCGCGGTGAATGAGCAGGTCGCAGAGGGCGGCGTCACCACGGGACGCCGCGAGGTGCAGGGGCGTGATATGGTGCCCGCCGCGCGCGTTGATGTCGGCGCCGGCAAAAATGAGGCGACGGACGATCGTCGCGTTGGTGGCGCCGGCGAGCGCGGCGTGGAGCGGCGTGTTGCGCGTGGCGTTGGTGCTGTGCGCGTCGAGCGGCGCCCCGAGGTCGATCAGCAGCGCGACGGCCTCGACCCGCCCGAAGAACGCGGCGAGATGCAGGGGCGTCCAGCCATCGCTGCTGCGTCGCACGCGCGCGTCGTCGTCGTTCTCGATGACCGTGCGCAGCGCCTCCACCTCGCCGAGTGCGGCGGCTTCGCTGGCGTCGTAGCTCCGCCCCCGCAGGAACATCGGCGCCAGCTCGGCGGCCCCTACATAGCAGGCGTGCAGCACCAGCGACTCACCGCCCGTGGCTCGCATGGTGGCGAGCGTTGGGTCGTCGCGGAGCATCCGCTCGATCGTGACCTGGTCGCGATTCCGGATGGCGGCCAGCAGGGCATCGGGGGCAGTGGGGACCATACGTTCCCAGATTCTACATGCTCGTGACGCGATATGCTTGGCCAGGGCCGGGGCCGCGGGGACAGATTGGGAGATCTCGCACGGAGGCACGGTGAGCACGGGGGAGCACGGAGGACGGCGCTGGCGGGTCGGGGTGCTGGTGGGGCTGCTGGTGAGCGCGTGTGGGCGGGCGCCGACGCGTCCGGCGGTGCCGGCGGCGCAGCCGATCGTTATTGCGCACCGCGGGGCGAGCGGACACCGGCCCGAGCATACGCTGGCCGGCTACACGCTGGCCGTGCAGATGGGTGCCGACTACATCGAGCCCGATCTGGTGAGCACGAAGGATGGGGTGCTCGTCGCCCGTCACGAGAATGAGATCGGCGGCACCACCGACGTTGCCGAGAAGTTTCCCGCCCGGAAGACGAGCAAGGTCGTGGATGGTGCGACCATCATCGGGTGGTTCACCGAAGACTTCACGCTCGCCGAGTTGCGCACGCTGCGCGCAAAGGAGCGGCTGGCGTTCCGGTCGCACGCCTACGATGGGCAGTTTGCCGTGCCCACGTTCGACGAGGTGCTGCAGCTGGCGGATTCGCTCGGCCGGGCACGCGGCCGGGTGGTCGGCGTCTACCCCGAAACCAAGCATCCGACGTACTTCCGCCAGATCGGCTTGCCGCTGGAGCCGGCGCTGCTGCGCGCCCTTACCGCCCACGGGCGCAATCGCCGCGACGGGGCGGTGTTCATCCAAAGCTTCGAGCCCGGCAATCTGCGTGCACTCCGCCGCGAAACACGCGTGCCGCTCGTCTACCTGCTGTCTGACACCACCCTTACGCCGCCGCAGCTGCGCGAGATCACGCGCTTCGCCGATGCTATCGGTGTGAATCAGCGCATGCTTGTTGGAGCCGACTCAGCGGCCGTTCCCACGACGCTCGTGCGCGATGCGCATGCCGCCGGCCTCCTGGTCCACGTGTGGACGATGCGCCCCGAGCGCGCGTTCCTGGCGCGACGCTATGGCGGGGATCCGATCGCCGAGATCCGCGAAATGGTCCGGCTTGGTGTGGATGGGATTTTTGGGGATTACCCGGATCAGGTGGTGGAGGGGGTTCGGAGGTCGGAGGGCGGACGTGAGCGGTGAGTAACCCCCGAGAGCTCAGGGGGGAGAACGTCAGGGAGCAGTATTCAGGACCGCGTGCAGTCCTGAGCGCTGCTCCCTGAGACCTGCCCCCTGAGCTCTCGGGGGTTCCGCTGTTCTCTCCCCGCCTCAACCTTGCAGGATGACCGACATCCTCGACCCCGCCCCCACTCGCGACGAGAAGGATCAGCCGCTGCGCGAGGATATTCGCCTGCTGGGTCGTCTGCTGGGCGACGCGGTGCGGGAGCAGGAGGGCGACGCGGTCTTTCAGGTGGTGGAGCAGACCCGCCGTGCGGCGATCCGCTTTGCACGGGAGGGGAAGGCGGAGGATCGCGCCGCGCTGCACGAGCTGCTCGACGCGCTGCCGCCGGACACGATGCTCAGTGTGGTACGTGCCTTTGCGTACTTTCTGCAGCTCGCGAATATCGCCGAGGACACGCATCGCGGCCGTCGACGGCGGGCGCATGAGCGGATGGGATCGCCGCCGCGCGAGGGGACGCTGGCCTTTGCGCTGGATGCGGTACGGCAGGCGATTGGCAGCGATGATGCCGCGCAGGAGCGGCTCACGGAGTTCTTCGCCGAGGCGTTCGTCTCGCCGGTGCTGACGGCCCATCCGACGGAAGTGCAGCGCCAGAGTACTCAGGTCGCGATGCAGCAGATCGCGGACCTGCTCGAGCGACGCGACCGGCAGCAGCTCACGCCGGAGGAACAGGCCGATACCGACGAGCAGCTCACCCGGCATGTCCTCACGCTCTGGCATACGCGTCTCGTGCGCTCGGAGCGACTGCGCGTGCTCGACGAGGTGAAGAACGGCATCGGGTACTTCCGGAGCACGTTCTTCACCGAAGTCCCGCGACTGCATGCGAATACGGCGGCGTTGCTACGTGCCCGGTTCCCGGATACCCCGTGGGAGCTCGGGCCCTTTCTGCGCATTGGCAGCTGGATCGGCGGGGATCGCGATGGCAATCCCTTCGTCACCGCGGAGATCCTGCGCGACACCCTGCGTCTGCAGAGCGCGGCCGCGTTCGACTTCTATCTGAGCGAAGTGCACGCGATTGGCCAGGCGCTTTCGATCTCGCGCATGTTGCACGCGGCCACGCCAGCCTTGGAAGCGCTGGCCGCGCGCTCGCCCGATACGAGCGTGCAGCGCATGGACGAGCCCTATCGGCGCGCGCTGAGCGGCGTGTACGCGCGGCTGGTGGCCACGATGCAGGCGCTGGAGTTGCCGCCGCCGGCGCGTGCGGCGCTGGGCGCCGCCGAGCCGTATGCCGATGCCGATGCGCTGCGCGCCGATCTCACCGTCATTCACGATGCACTCGTGGAGACCCAGCTGGCCGTGCTGGCCAGCGGGCGACTGGCGCGGCTGCGCACCGCCGTAGAGGTGTTCGGCTTCCATCTCGCGTCGCTGGACATGCGGCAGAACTCCGATGTGCATGAACGCGTGGTCGCCGAGCTGCTCGCGCGGGCCGGCGTCTGCGCCGACTATGCGACGCGCAGCGAAGCCGACAAGATCGCGCTGCTCGCGCACGAGGTCACCGGCACGCGGCCCCTCTACTCACCGCATCTGAGCTACAGCGAGGAGACGGCGGGTGAGCTCGACATCGTCTTTGCCGCGCAGGCGCTGCGGGGGCGGTACGGCGCGGCCGCACTGCCGCACTACATCATCTCCAAGTGCGACGGCGTCAGCGATCTGCTCGAAGTGGCGCTGCTGCTCAAGGAAGCGGGACTGGCCAGCGGTGGTACGCCGCCGATGCTCGGGCTCGACATCATTCCCCTGTTCGAGACCATCGCCGATCTCCGCCGCGCCGGTGACACGATGCGCGAGGCGTTCGCGCTGCCGGCCTATCGCGCACTGGTGCGCAGTCGCGGCGACCGGCAGGAGGTCATGCTCGGCTACTCCGACTCCAACAAGGACGGTGGCTTCCTCACCAGCGGCTGGGCGCTCTATCAGGCCGAGCTCGCGCTCATGCAGGTGTTCCGCGAGGCCGGTGTGCGGCTCCGCTTCTTTCACGGGCGCGGTGGGAGCGTTGGTCGTGGCGGGGGGCCGAGCTACGAGGCCATTCTCGCCCAACCGGCGGGGGCGGTGCGCGGGCAGATCCGTCTCACGGAGCAGGGCGAGGTGATCGCCTCCAAGTACGCCACGCCGGATGTGGGGCGTCGCAATCTCGAACTTCTGGTCGCTGCGACGCTCGAGGCGACGCTGACCGACCACGAGAACCAGGTCGATCGTGCGGCCACCTTTCATCCGCTCATGGAGCGGCTCTCGGCGCACGCGTTCCGCGCGTATCGCGCGCTGGTCTACGAGACCCCCGGCTTCACGCGCTACTTCCGCGAAAGCACGCCGCTCGCCGAGATCGCGACGCTCAACATCGGCAGTCGCCCGGCGAGTCGGAAGCCAAGCGAGCGGATCGAGGATCTGCGCGCCATTCCCTGGGTGTTTGCGTGGGCGCAGTGTCGGTGCATGCTGCCGGGGTGGTACGGCTTCGGCAGCGCCGTGCAGGCGGTGCTGGCGGAGACCCCCGACGCGCTGCCGGTACTCCAGCGGATGGCCGCCTCGTGGCCGTTCTTCCGCACCCTGCTCTCGAACGTGGACATGGTGCTCGCCAAGAGCGATCTCCGGGTGGCGTCGCGCTACGCCGAGCTGGTGACCGACGCGGCGCTCCGTGCCGACGTGTTTGCCCGCATCGAGACCGAGTGGGCGCAGACGCGTGCGGCGCTACGCACCATCACGGGTCAGGAGATGCTGCTGGCCGACAATCCGCTCCTGGCGCGCTCGATGGCCAATCGCTTCCCGTACATGGACCCGCTCAATCACCTGCAGATCGCGCTCCTGGCACGCCATCGCGTTGCCGCCGCCGCGGGCGCCGATATCGATGATTTCGTGCGCCGAGGGATTCACATCACGATCAACGGGATCGCGGCGGGGCTGCGGAACAGCGGATAAGGGTGGGGGGTGCCCTTGAGAACCGAGAGCCGAGCTGTGAGCCACGAGGGGTGAGCATTGAGACCATCTCAACGCTCACCCCTCGTGGCTCACGGCTCGGTTCTCGGTTCTCGAGGAAACCGAACCCTTACTCCATCGCAAACTCGCGGTTGAACGCCACCGCGAACTGGAAGGTCTTCGCCTTGCTGCGCGTCTCCATCATGTCCGCAACGCGCTCGAGACGGGCGGTGATGGCCATGATCTTTTCCTGCGCCTTGCGACCGGCCTCGTTGAGCCCTTCGATCTTGTCGATCGCCCAGAACTTGATGAGGTCTTCAACGATGCGGATGTAATCGCGCGGGCCGTAGATGCCGGCGCGACGGATCACATCGGCCATCTCGCGGAAGTTCGGCATGTTGACGCCGGGCATGTCGATGCTCGGCATGACCAGCGCGGCGCTTTCGAGGGCGCGATTGGGATCGCGGTCGAGGACGCGCTTGAAGATCTCGCGGTAGAAGACGTAGTGACGGGCCTCTTCCTTCGCGACGTTGGCCAGCACTTCGCCGATCAGCGGCTCGTACTCGGCGGCGACCTTGCCGGTGTTGGCATGGCTCACCTGGGTCGCGCGCTCCTGCAGCGACGTGTAGACGAACACGCGGTACGGGTCCTTGTCCCACGCCGGTTCGAAGCCCGCTTTCAGGTACTCGAACTGCATCCGCTCGAAGAGCGGGTTGTCGAGCAGCTGACTGTCGCGCGTGTAGTCGTGGAGCACCTGGCCGTGCCGGTCTTCCTCGGCGGTCCAGAGGTTGTTCCACTTCGCCCAGAACGTGTCGCCGCCCAGATAGGTGGCGAGGAGGCGATGGAAGTGCGGCAGCCCTTCCTCGGTGAGCGTGTTGAGGCAGATCGCAACCCGGGCGGGCATCGAGATGCCGCGCGAGCGCTCGCGGAGCCCCTTCACGTGCGCATCCGGGTCCGTTTCCGGCGGGGCGGCCAGCAATTCGGACGGAAACCAGAGAATACGCTTCGACTCATGGCTTTCCATGAGCTCGTGTACATCTGATTCCAGGTCGGCGAGGACTTCGACCTTGGCGAGCGTTTCGTTGTCTGGGACGAGCATCTTCCGGAGATTGGAGGGACCAGCCGAGGGAAGTTATCGCCCGAGCGGGCGCTCGTCAGGCGGGCTTGACAGGGAAATCCTGACTAAAGGCGGCGTGGCCGCGGTCGATAATCGCCGTCAGGAGTCACTCGCACCGGCGGGTTGGCTCTGCGCCGTGGTCGTGTCCGTGCCCCCGATGACGAGGGTCGAGCCGGAGCCATGTGCGGCACGCTGGGCCTGTCCGCCCAGACCGCTGAGGAAGGTTGTCATGCTGGTGAACGTCAAAATCGGACCGAAGCTCATTGGTGGCTTCGCTTCCGTGGCCATCCTCGGGATGGCCCTCGGCATCGTGGGGCTCGTCGCGATGTCTTCGATCAAGGACCGGTCTGATGAAGTGACCGGCCGGACCGTCCCCCAGCTGGTCGAAGTGGCCAGCTACTCCGTGGGCCTTGGCTCGGTCCGCCGCTTCGAGATGGGTATGGTCGTGGCCGCGCACGCGAACAAGACTGACCTCGTCAAGAACTATCAGGCTGATGCCGCGAAGGCATTGGTCGAGCAGGTTGAGAAACCCAAAGCGGCGTTCGACAAGGTGCCGCGCAGCCCCAAGGCCGACTCCCTGTTCCAGCGGCTCAAGGAACGCGAGGCCGCCTATCTCACCGACTACAATCGTGTGGTCGCGCTGGTGAATGCCGGGAAGGTCGATGATGCCACTGACTTCTCCCTCAAGGAGTCGCGGGAAGCGTACAACGCGTTGCTGCAGACGTTCGACTCGTTGAGTAATCGGGTTGAAGCGACCGCTGGTACCCGCTCCGAGGAAATTCAGGCCATGTTCGATCGCGGGAAGTACGCGATCATCATTGCCATTGTCTTTGCGCTCGTCCTCGCGTTCTCGTTGGGCATTCTGCTCACGAAGTCGCTGACCACGCCGATTGCCGAAGTGGCGGCGCGTGCGCAGCAGCTGCAATCGGTGTGCATCACCGCGTTGGAGAAGGGGCTCGATGCGCTGGGTCGTGGCGATGTCACAGTCGACGTGATTCCGCAGACCAAGCCGCTGGCCTACACGCGGAAGGACGAAGTGGGTGATGTGGCGCGCACCGTCGACGAAATGATCAGCAAGGCGCAGGCGTCTATCGCGTCCTATACCAAGGTGCGCGAAGTCATCGGCGGGCTGGTTACCGAGACGCTCACGCTCGCCGAAGCGGGACGCGACGGCAAGCTGTCCACGCGCGGGCGGGCCGATGGGTTCCAGGGCTCCTATAAGGAGCTGGTGCAGGGCTTCAATGACACGCTCGACGCGGTCATCCTGCCGGTGAACGAAGCGGCGCAGGTGCTGGAGAAGGTCGCGGCGCGCGATCTCACCGTGCGCGTCACGGGCCAGTACAAGGGCGACCATGCCCGCATCAAGGATGCGCTCAACAAGGCCGTGGCGGATCTCTCCGAGGCGCTGGCTGATGTGGCGTTGGCGTCGGAGCAGGTGGCGTCGGCGGCCGGCCAGATCTCCAATGGGTCGCAAGGGTTGGCCCAGGCGTCGTCGGAGGAGGCGAGCACGATCGAAGAGGTGTCGTCGAGCCTGCACGAAATGACGTCGATGGCGCAGCAGTCGGCCAGTAACGCGAAGGATGCCCGGCGCATGGCCGAAGAAGCGCGGACGGCCACGCAGCGCGGGGTGAAGTCGATGCAGCAGCTGTCGTCGGCGGTGGATCGCATCCGCGATTCGTCGGAGCGCACGGCCAAGATCGTCAAGACGATCGACGAGATCGCGTTCCAGACAAATCTCCTCGCGCTGAACGCGGCCGTGGAAGCGGCGCGCGCCGGCGACGCGGGCAAGGGCTTTGCGGTGGTCGCGGAAGAAGTGCGGTCGCTGGCGATGCGGGCGGCCGATGCTTCCAAGCAGACCGCCGAGCTCATCGAAGAGTCGGGCAAACACGCGCAGGACGGCGTGTCCTACACGGGTGAAGTCGTGCAGGCGCTCGATGACATCGCGAAGCGGTCGGAGCAGGTGTCGGCCGTCATGGGCGAGATCTCGGCGGCCAGCGAGCAGCAGCAGACGGGTGTGACGCAGGTCAACACGGCGATCGAGCAGATGAACCTCGTAACGCAGCAGGTGGCGGCGAACTCGGAAGAGTCGGCGTCGGCGGCCGAGGAGCTCGCGAGCCAGGCGGCGCATATGCAGGCGATGCTCGGGCAGTTCGAGATCGGTGTCACCAAGAAATCGTCGGCGGCGGTGCACACGCCGACGTTCGCGGCCAGTTCCAAGGCCGTGAAGCGCGTGGCTGCGGCGCCCAAAGCGCCGGTGAAGTCGGCCAAGCCGAGCCGCGTTTCGGCGGCGGAGATCATCCCGTTCGACGAGCCCGCGGAAGACGACAGCGCGCTGCTGCACTTCTGATGGTTCAGTAGGTCACGGACAGGCGGGATCCCGCAAGGGAGCACAACCCGCCGACCGGACGCGGTGGGTTGTGGGTGCGGGCGGTGTGGTGGCAGGTTCATCACATCTCCCGCACCTGACCGTTTCCATGACCGACTTCCGCTCAGATCTCTCTCGTCGTGAGGCCCTGCGCACGGGGCTCGGCCTCGGGCTCGGCGCCCTGCTCGCGCCCCGTCTGGCCTCGGCGCTGGCACCGGCCACCGCAGCCGATGCGTCTCGGCAAGGCAAGCTGATCACCCGGGTCATTCCGTCGTCGGGCGAAGTGCTCCCGGCGATTGGGATCGGCACCGCGCGCCGCTTCGATGTCACGACGGCCGACGAGAAGGCGCCCATTCGTGACACGCTCCGGCTCTTTCCCACGCTGGGGGGCAAGCTGATCGACACGGCGCCGAGCTACGGAGCGGCCGAGGCGGTCACCGGCGAGCTCGTCAGTGAGCTGGGGATCCGCGACAAGCTGTTCCTGGCGACGAAGGTGAGCGTGCGCGGGACTGATGCGGCGGCTGGCATCGCGCAGATGCAGGAGAGCTTCACGAAGCTCAAGACCGATCGCATCGATCTCATGCAGGTGTGGAACCTCGGCGGCACGGCCACCCTGCTGCCGGTCCTGCGCGAGATGCAGCGGGCCAAGAAGATCCGCTACGTCGGCGTGACGACGAGCAGCGACCAGCAGTACGCCGCGCTCGAGCAGCTGATGCACAGCGAGAAGCTGGACTTCATTCAGATCGACTACGCCGCCGACAATCGCAATGCGGCCGAACGCATCCTGCCGCTCGCCAAGGACAAGGGGATTGGCGTGCTGGTGAATCTGCCGTTCGGTCGCACCCGCGTTTTTCAGAACGTCCTCAACACGCCGGTGCCGGATTTCGCCAAGGAGTTCGAGGCCACCACGTGGGCGCAGGTGTTCCTCAAGTACATCCTGGCCAACCCCGCCGTGACGTGTGTGATCCCCGGGACGGCACAGGTGAAGTACGTGCAGGACAACACGCAGGCGATGCGGGGGGCGCTGCCGACGGTGGAGCACCTCAAGCAGATCGAGGCGCTTGTGGGGCGGGCTATGTAGGGGCGCCCGTTGGGCGCGACAACTGACGAGGACGGGGACAACTGACGAGGACGGGGACAACTGACGAGGACGGGGACAACTGACGAGGATCGGTGTGTGGGGTCGTCCTCATCGATCCTCGTGCGTTGTCCCCCACCTCGTGCGTTGTCGCGGAGCCGCAGGCGACGCCCTAGATTGGGACGCATGAATCCGCCAGCCAA
Organism: Gemmatimonadaceae bacterium; assembly: GCA_019752115.1. NCBI lineage: Bacteria > Pseudomonadati > Gemmatimonadota > Gemmatimonadia > Gemmatimonadales > Gemmatimonadaceae > Gemmatimonadaceae bacterium. The sequence goes on along the minus strand of JAIEMN010000043.1, from coordinate 63,149 downwards.
GGCCAAGCCCAAGTACGACAGCAAGCGCGCCTGGGGTGAAGCGCGCGCCCTCATGTGGGAGCACCGCCGGTCCGTCGGGATTGGTCTCATCCTGATGCTGATCAGCCGCGCGTCGGGGTTTGTGCTCCCCTATAGCACGAAGCGGGTGCTCGATGAGGTGCTGCCGAACAAGGACGTGCATCTCCTGGGGCTGATTGCGCTGGCGGGTCTGGCGGCCACGATCGTGCAGTCCATTACCGGCTATGCGCTGTCGCAGGTGGTGAGTGTCGCCGCGCAGCAGGCCATCGCGAAGCTGCGTGAGGAAGTGCAGGGGCATCTGATTCGCCTGCCGGTGCGCTACTTCGACAGCACCAAGAGCGGCGTGTTGGTGAATCGCGTGATGAATGACCCCGAAGGGATTCGCAATCTCATCGGCACCGGGCTCATTCAGCTCACGGGCGGTATTCTGAGCGCGACGGCGGCGCTCGGCGTGCTCATCTACCTGAACTGGCGCCTCACGCTGGCCACGGTGGTGTTCCTGCTCCTCTTCGCGGTGGGGATGAGCATTGCCTTCAAGCGGCTGCGTCCGATCTTCCGCGAGCGGAGCATCATTCAGGCCGAAGTCACGGGTCGCCTGACCGAAACACTCGGCGGCATTCGCCTCATCAAGGTCTACACGGCGGAAGAGCGTGAGAAGCAGGTGTTCGGCAAGGGCGTGCAGCGGCTCTTCGAGAACATCGCCAAGACCATTACCGGGACATCGCTCACCGGCACGCTGGGGTTTGCCGTGGTGGGCGTGATTGGCGTGATCGCGATGTACGTCGGTGGTGGCGACGTGATCGCCGGTCACATGACGCTGGGGTCCCTGCTCACGTTCGTCTTCTTCATTGCCATGGTGACGGCGCCGCTGGTGCAGGTGGCCAGCATCGGCACGCAGATCACCGAAGCGTTCGCGGGGCTGGACCGTATCCGCGAGCTGCGCGACATGGCCACCGAAGATCAGGAAGACGCCAGCAAGCAGGATGTCCCGCAGGTCGTGGGGCACGTGGCGTTTCAGAATGTGAGCTTCGAATACGAGAAGGATGTGCCGGTCCTCAAGCACATCACCTTCGATGCCCCGGCCGGGACGACGACCGCGCTGGTTGGCTCGAGTGGGAGCGGCAAGAGCACGCTCATTTCCCTCATCATGGCGTTCGCCCAGCCGCAGCAGGGCCACATCACCGTGGACGGCAAGTCGGTGAGCGACCTCAAGCTGCGCGACTATCGCCGCCATCTGGGCGTGGTCATGCAGGACAACTTCCTCTTTGACGGCACGGTGAAGGAGAACATCGCCTTTACCAAGCCCGGCGCGACCGACGACGAGATCATCCAGGTCGCGAAGATCGCCAACGCCCACGAATTCATCTCGCAGTTCCCGCAGGGCTACGACACCATCGTGGGCGAACGCGGGGTCAAGCTCTCCGGTGGGCAACGGCAGCGTGTGGCTATTGCGCGCGCCATTCTGGCCGATCCGCGGGTGCTCATTCTCGATGAGGCGACGTCGAGTCTCGACTCCGAGAGCGAGCACCTTATCCAGGAAGGGCTGCGCCGTCTGCGTGCGGGGCGCACCACCTTCGTGATTGCGCATCGCCTCTCGACGATCACGAGCAGCAATCAAATCCTGGTGCTCGAGAAGGGCGAGATCGTGGAGCGCGGCACGCATCAGCAGCTGCTGGCGCTCGGTGGCCGGTACCGGGACCTGTACAACCGGCAGTATCAGCTCGAACAGGACCAGTTCATCAATCCCGGTGAGGAGATCGCCGCGACGGGGTAAGGGTCGTTAGGTTCCGGGATGACCAATTTCAGCAGTCTCAATCTGCACCCGAGCCTCCTGCGCGGCCTCAAGGATCTGGGCTTTGCCCGTCCCACGCCGATTCAGGCGGAGGCGATTCCGCCGGCCCTCGAAGGCAAGGACGTTCTCGCCTGCGCCATGACCGGCAGCGGCAAGACGTATGCGTTCCTCCTGCCGATTCTGCACCAGATCATGGAGAAGCCGCGCGGCAAGACGCGGGTGCTGGTGCTGACGCCCACGCGCGAACTCGCGGCGCAGATTCTCGAAAGCTTCAATGACGTGGTCGTGCACACGCCGCTGACCGGTGCCGCGGTGTTCGGCGGTGTGGGCATGGGGCCGCAGGAGCACGCCTTCCGCACCGGCGTCGATGTGATGATCGCCACGCCCGGGCGGCTGCTCGATCACTTCCGGGCGCCGTACGGCAAGCTCGATGCGCTCGAGTATCTCGTCCTCGACGAGGCCGACCGGATGCTCGACATGGGCTTCCTGCCGGACATCAAGAAGGTGCTGCGGCATCTGCCGACCAAGAAGCGGCAGACGCTCTTCTTCAGCGCGACCATGCCGGCGCCGATCGCGTCGCTCGCGCAGGAGATGCTGCAGAAGCCGGTGACGCTCAACCTCCAGCGTCAGGCGGCGCCGGCCAAGGGCATCACGCAGGCGGTGTATCCGGTGGCGGCCGATCTCAAGAGCGCGCTGCTCGTGGCGCTGCTCAAGCGCGGTGACATGCCGCAGGCGCTCGTCTTCACGCGCACGAAGCATCGCGCGAACCGGTTGGCGAGCCAGCTCGTGACCGCCGGCATCAAGGCCGAGCGCATTCATGGCAACCGCTCGCAGAGCCAGCGCACGCAGGCGCTCGCGGGCTTCAAGGACGGGACGTATCAGGTGCTCGTCGCTACCGACATCGCCGCCCGCGGCATCGATGTCGAAGCGCTCGGCCACGTGGTGAATTTCGACGTGCCCGTCGCCGCCGAAGACTACATCCACCGGGTCGGACGAACGGCGCGCGCCGAAGCGACCGGTGAGGCGTTCACGTTCGTGAGCCCGGATGAAGAGGGCGAGCTCAAGCTCATCGAACGCGCGATCAAGAAGACCTTACCGCGCGTGACGGTGCCCGACTTCGACTACACCGCCAAGCCGCAGGCCAAACTTGAGGTGCCGCTCGCCGAGCGCATCGCCGAGATTCGCAAGAAGAAGGCCGAAGATCGCGCGCGCGCCGCGGAGAAGGCGGCGCGTCGGGCGGCGGCGCAGGACGCCGAGGCGTCGCGTCGCGCCAAGAAGGAGGCCGGTCCCCGGAGCGGCGGCAGTGCGCCCAGTAGCGGCGCCCCGTCGGGCGCCAACAAGAATCGCCGTCGTCGCGGTCCGGGCGGTGGTGGTGGTGGCGGTGGCGGCGGTGGTGGTGGGGCCGGCGGTGGCCGCGCGGGCGGTCGCCCGAGCAGTCGCCCGAGTGGCCCCCGCTCCGACAGCCCGTACAAGTCGTAACGTCGGGTCGTGAGCACCCGCTATCCGGTCCCCGCCGGCCGGCATGAGGTCGAGCAGGTCATCGACCGCAGCCGTTTCCGGTGCACGATCGAGCGGGTGCGCACCACCGAGGAGGCGCAGGCCTTCGTGAAGGCGATGCAGGCCACGTACCCCGAGGCGACCCACAATTGCTGGGCCTACGTGGTCGGTGCGCCCGGAAGTACGGACCGGATCGGCATGAGCGACGACGGCGAGCCGCATGGGACCGCGGGGCGCCCGATGCTCACGGTCCTCGCGCACAGCGGGATCGGCGAGATTGCCGCCGTCGTGACACGCTGGTACGGTGGCATCAAGCTCGGCACGGGCGGTCTGGTGAAGGCGTACGGTGGCGCGGTGCAGGAGGCACTCTCCACGCTCCAGACCGTGGAACGGGTGGAGACGGCGGACGTGACCTTCGAGGTTAGCTACGCCCAGGTGGGGGCCGTGCTCCAGGCGTTACCAACCGTCCCGGCGGAGATACTCGCGCAAACGTTCGAAGCGAGCGCATCTTTTACCGTGCGCGTCCCACGTGAACAAATCCCGCATCTGAGATCCGTGGTTCAGGATCTCACGCGTGGCGCGACCCACCTCGAAGAACTCCGCGATGAATCCTGAAGCCGAACGCCTCATCCGGCATACCTGGATGAGCCTCGTGCCGATTCGCCTCAAGGCCGCCGAGCTGTTTTACGATCGGCTGTTCGCCATCGATCCCTCGGCGAAGGCGCTGTTCGACGACAAGCCGATGCATGTGCAGTACGAGAAGTTTCTGCAGACCGTCGATACGCTCGTGCAGATGCTCGACTATCCGCCGCAGATCATCGAGGACCTGCAGGAGCTGTCGCGCCGCCACGTGGACTATGGCGTGACGTTGCCGCAGTACGAGACGGTGGGCGCCGCCCTGCTCTGGGCGCTCGAGCAGGGGCTGGGCAACGATTGGACGCCCGAGGTGAAGCGGGCGTGGACGGAGCTGTACAGCTTCATCGGTGGTGTGATGAAGCGCGCTGCCGCCACCTGAGGCGACGGCTCAGCTCAATCCCTCGATGGTGCCGTCGGCCCGGAGGCGCATGCCCTCGGCCGCCGGCTTCTTCGACAATCCGGGCATCGTCATGATGTCGCCGCACTTGGCGACCACGAAGCCGGCGCCGGCGCTGCCGTAGACTTCGTTCACGGTAATGCGGAATCCCTTCGGCGTGCCGAGGCGCGTGGCATCGTCGGTGAGCGAGTACTGCGTCTTGGCCATGCACACCGGCGTGTCGTGCATACCGATGCTCTCGAGCCAGTCGATACTCTTCTCGGCGCTCGGGCTGAAATCCACGCCGTCGGCACCGTAAACTTTTGCGGCGATCGTGGCGACCTTCGCGCGAATCGGCTGCTGCGTGTCGTAGAGCGGCGCAAAGTGGGCCGCCTTGCCGTCGAGCAGCTGCAGCACTTCGCGCGCGAGATGCTCGCCACCGGCACCGCCCTCGGCCCACACGTTGCACATCGACACCGCGACACCCAGCTTGGCGGCGTAGTCGTGCACCATCTGCACTTCCGCCTCGGTGTCGGTGAGACGACGGTTGATCGCCACCACGACCGGCACGCCGAACTGCCGCACGTTGTTGACGTGATGGGCGAGATGCGGCAGCCCCTTCTCGAGCGCCGTCAGATTCTCGGTGTCGAGCGCGTTCTTCGGGACGCCGCCCTGCATCTTGAGTGAGCGTACGGTCGCCACGAGCACGGCGGCTTCGGGATTGAGCCCGCCAAAGCGGCACTTGATGTCGAAGAACTTCTCGGCGCCCAGGTCGCTGCCGAAGCCGGCTTCGGTGACCACGATGTCACCGAGCGCGAGACCGGCGCGCGTGGCGATGAGCGAGTTACAGCCGTGGGCGATGTTGCCGAAGGGACCGCAGTGCAGAATGGCGGGGCCGCCTTCGAGCGTCTGCACGAGATTGGGGCGCAGCGCGTCCTTGAGGAGCAGCGTCATGGCGCCGGTCGCGCCCAGTTCGCGCGCGCGCACCGGCTGCTTGGTGCCGCTGGTGGTGCCCACGATGATGTTGCCGAGGCGCTGTTCGAGATCCTCCGGCCCGGTGGCGAGCGCCAGAATGGCCATCACTTCCGAGGCCGGAATGATGACCCAGCGCTCTTCACGCATGGTGCCGTTGCCGGCGCCGACGCCAATGATGGCGGTGCGCAGCGCGCGGTCGTTCATGTCGATCGTGCGCGGCCAGGCGATGGCCTTGGGGTTCAGGCCAAGGGCGTTGCCATGGTAGAACTGGTTGTCGAGCATGGCCGACAGCAGGCTGTGGGCGCTCGAGATGGCGTGGAAGTCGCCGGTGAAGTGCAGGTTGATGTCATCCATCGGCAGCACCTGCGAGTAGCCACCGCCCGCCGCGCCGCCCTTGACGCCAAAGACCGGACCGAGACTTGGCTCGCGCATGCACAGGATGGCGTTCTTGCCCAACCGCCGGAGCGCCTGCGACAGCCCGACGCTCACGGTGCTCTTGCCCTCGCCGGCCGGCGTGGGGTTGATCGCCGTGACCAGCACCAGGCGCCCCTTGGCGGGCGCCGCGGCGAGGGACAACGGGAGCTTGGCTTTGTACCGCCCGTACTGGTCGATGTCGTCCGGTCCCAGTCCGAGGTCGGCCGCCACGGCGGTGATGGGGCGCATCGTGGCCTGCTGGGCGATCTCGATGTCGCTCGGGACCCGGAGGGGGGCGGTCGTCATGGCGTCGGGTGGGGAGGGGGTGCAATTTTGGGGAATGGCGTCCTGTATCGTGACGTCCAACCCTCCTGTCGTCCACCCCACCAGATGATCGTTTCCGTTTTTGGTGCATCCTCGCGGCTTGGCCACGTCCTCATCGAACAGGCCGATGCCGCGGGGCTGACCATGCGTCTCCATTACCGCGCCAAGCCGTCCGAAAAGGTGCCCGCCTCGGCCACGGTGGTCGTGGGGTCCTTGTCCGACCCGGCGGCGGTGCGCGAAGTCCTGCGCGGCACCGACGTGGCACTGGTGCTGTTCGGACACAAAGCGGACGCGCGGGTCCCGTATTGCGCCGCGGCCACGAAGGTCATCGTGGCGGCCATGCGCGCGCTGGGGCAGCAGCGCCTCATCGTGGTGACGGATGCGATGACCGGTGAGCTCCCCGGCAATGTGGGGATGGGGGCCAAGCTGATGAACATGTTCACCAAGCGCTCGGCCCACGACGGCATGCTCGAGGACCGCGAGGAGCAGGAGCGGGTGGTGCGCACCTCCAAGCTCGACGGGTGGACGCTGGTGAAGCCGCCCAAGTTCATGGACGGCGCCGGCAGTGGCGCGCTCAAGATCGGGCCGGCGCAGACCATCGGCGTGGGGAGCAAGATCTCGCGCCCGACGCTCGCGAAGGCGCTGCTCGCCGAAGCGATGACGCCGCAGTTTGCGCAGCAGGCCGTGTACGTGGCCGAGGCCTGAGCGCACCACCGTCACGGCGCGCGATTCGCGATGGAGAAGTTTCTCCACCCGATGTTTCTGTTCGATGCCCTGCTGCCCTTCGGCGCGGGGATGCTGTTCTGCCTCTGGCAGCTGTGGGAGCTCAAGAAAGAGAACGCCAAAGCGGCCGCGGCGAAGGCCGCGCAGGCCGCCGCGCGCGCGTCCATGCTCCCACCGCCGGTCGCCGTCACGACTGTCCCCGCTGCGCCGTCTTTCACTCCCCCCTCACCACCCCCACTCATGTCCGACGTCCGCAAGATCGCCTGGGAAGATCTCGAGATCGAAGAGATGACGCCGCTCATCGGCCGTCGCCTCATCTACACCGAGAAGCAGATGCTCGCCCATGTGTATCTGAAGCAGGGCGCGATCGTGCCCGCGCATGATCACATCAACGAGCAGCTCACCTACATCATCAGCGGTGCGCTGCGCTTCTGGATCGGGGAGCACGCCGACAATCCGGGTGACACCTACGTGGATGTGCGCGCGGGCGAAGTGCTGGTGATTCCGAGCAGCGTGCGGCATCGCGCCGAAGCGCTCGAGGACACGCTGGATGTCGACATCTTCAATCCGCCGCGCCAGGACTGGATCGAGAAGACCGATGCGTATCTGCGCACCGGGATTCCGATGACCGGGAGCCGCTGAGGCCACCATGGATCTCGGACTGCAGGGCAAAGTGGCGGTGGTGTGCGGCGCGAGCAAAGGCATTGCCTACGCCACCGCCGAAGAGTTTGCGAAGGAAGGGTGCGAGCTCGTGATCTGTTCGCGTGACGCCGCCTCGATCGAGGCGGCGCGCGTGAAGCTCGAGGCGCTGGGGGCGCGCGTGACGGCCGTGGCGGCCGACCTCGCGACGCAGGCCGGGATCGAGGTGCTCGTGGCGCGCACGATGGAGGAGTACGGCCGCGCCGACATCCTCGTGTGCAACACAGGTGGCCCGCCACCGGGTCCGCCGATGACCCAGAGCTGGGAGGACTGGACCGCCGCGAGTGAGCTGCTGCTGCGGAGCGTTGTGGAGCTGACGCGCGCGTTCGTCCCCGGCATGCGCGAGCGCGGGTGGGGGCGCGTCGTGGCCATCACGTCCATCGCTGTGCGCAAGCCGCAGGGCAACCTCATTCTCAGCAACAGTCTGCGCGCGGCGGTGACGGGCTATCTGCGCACGCTGGCCGATGAGGTCGGTAAGGACGGGGTCACCGTGAACACCGTCCTGCCGGGCTTTACCGCCACCGAGCGGCTCGACGGCCTCGCGACGGCGAACGCGTCACGCAGCGGGGCCAGCCGCGACGCGATCTTTGCCGGTTGGGCCGCCGAAGCGGCCGTGAACCGCCTCGGACGCCCCGATGAGCTCGCGGCCGTGATAGCTTTCCTCTGTTCGGCGCGCGCCGGATTCGTGACCGGCCAAGCCGTCCTGGTGGACGGCGGCGCGATGAAAACGCTGCTCTGATCGACGAGCCGCGGACCCTTTTCCGATAGACGCACATGAGCCGCATTTCCGAGACGCAGTGGATCTGGCGCGATGGCCAGTTCATCCCGTGGGCCGACGCGACCATCCACGTGCTCGCGCACTCCGTTCAGTTCGGATCCTCCGCCTTTGAAGGGATCCGCGCCTACAGCACCCCCAAGGGGCCGGCGGTCTTCCGCCTGCGTGAGCATCTCGAGCGGCTCTACCACTCGTGCAAGATCTACCGGATGGAGATCCCGTACACGATGGATCAGCTGGTCGAGGCCACGCGCGAGCTCGTGGTGCGCAACGGTCTCGATGCCTGCTACATCCGCCCCATGGTCGTGCGCGGCTACGGCACGGCCGGCATGGTGCCGATCGGTGCGCCGATCGAGACGTATCTCCCCTGCTGGCCCTGGGGCGCCTACCTGGGTGACGAAGCGCTCGACGCTGGTGTGGACGCCTGCATCGCCAGCTGGCACCGGGTGCAGCCGAACACGATTCCGGCGATGGCCAAGATTGCCGGCAATTATCTGAGCGGCCAGCTCATCAAGATGGAAGCGCTCGCCAACGGCTACGCCGAAGGCATCGCGCTCTCACCGAGCGGCGTGGTGAGCGAAGGCTCCGGCCAGAACGTGTTCTGCGTCTCGAAGGGGACGATCATCACGACCCCGCTCGATGGCAGCATTCTGGGCGGCATCACGCGCAACACGATCATGCAGCTCGCCGCCGACGCCGGGATCCCGGTGAAGGAGATGCACATCCCGCGCGAGATGCTCTACATGGCCGACGAAGTGTTCTTCACCGGTACGGCCGCCGAGCTCACGCCGGTGCGCAGCATCGACAAGATCACGATCGGCGCCGGCCGCGTGGGTCCCATCACCAAGCAGATGCAGACCGAGTACCTCGGCATCGCGAAGGGGACGATTGAGGATCGGCATGGGTGGCTGACGCACTGCCGCTGAAAGATCGGCGCTGGCGGATAGCAACCCCTCAGAGCTCAGGGGGAAGAACGTCAGGGGGAGGAGCTCAGGACTGCGGCTGTCCTGAACGCTTCCCCCTGAGGTCTGCCCCCTGAGCTCTCAGGGGTTACTCAAAACTGCAGACTCCACATCTCACACCACCGTCCGCCGTCTTCCCGCGACCAGGTGCAGGATGAACAGCACCACGATCGCCCCGATGAACGCCGTGAAAATCACGCCGGCCAGCCCTGAGAACGGGCTGCCCACGCCGAGTTGGCGGAAGATCCACCCGCCCACGAAGGCGCCGATGATGCCGCAGATGATGTCGCCGACCAGGCCGACGCCGCCCATGATGAGCGACGCCAGCACGCCGGCCACGAGCCCTACGATGAGCCACGTCACGATATCCATGCCCGTCCTCCGGTTGGGGTCGGCATCATGAAGGGCAAGGATCACGCCACCCGCCGCCAGACGCGCGCGGCAGCCGGGAGCGGTGCATGGCGCTGACCTCCACCATGTACGCGTGGGAGGTCCAGCTCGCCCACGTCGATCGTGGCGTGTACGAGACGCTCGACTTCCGGATGGCGATGCACCCGTCGGAGAGCGCCGAGTACTTCGTGACGCGCTGGCTCGCGTACTGTCTCGAGTACGCCGAGGGCATCGCGTTCTCCAAGGGCGTCTCGGACCCCGACGACCCCACCGTCAGCATCCGCGATTTGACCGGCACGATCACGACCTGGATCGAGATCGGCGCGCCCGACGCGGCCCGGCTGCACAAGGCCCGCAAGGCGGCACCGCGGGTGGTCGTGTTCAACCACAAGGAGCCGCGCGTGTGGTTGAGCCAGCTGGCCGACGCCAAGATTCACAAGGCCGAGACGCTCGAGCTGTACGCGCTCGATCGCGATCTGGTGGAGGCGATGGTGGAGCGGCTCGATCGTCGCATGCGTTGCGAGCTCAGCGTCACCGATGGCACGATCTACGTGAACATCGGCGGGGAGACGCTGACGGGCTCCCTCGAACGGCTCACGCTGGGATAGCGCCATGGCGGTGAGTGCGAACTATCGCGCGTTCATTCTGGAACAGCTGGCGCGCGTCATCCCGGAGGTGCGCGGGCGCGGGATGTTCGGCGGTGTGGGCGTCTACAGCGCCACGACGTTCTTTGCGCTGATGGACAACGACGTGCTGTACTTCAAGGTCGATGACAGCAATCGCCCCGACTTCGAGAAGTTGCGCATGCCGCCCTTCCGCCCGTTCGGGGAAGGGGGCGAGGCCATGCAATACTACGAAGTGCCGGCCGATGTGATCGAAGATCTCGATGCGCTGCGCGCGTGGGCCGACAAGGCGCTGGTGGTGGCGCGTCGGGCCAAGGCACGCAAGGCCAAGAAGGCCACGTGAGGCGCGCCTGGGGCGGTCGCGCCGTGGGGATCGCGATCAGCGCCCTGCTGGCCGCGTGTGCGGCGAACCGGCGCCCGGCCACCACGCCCGAGGCGATCTTCGCCAGTCGCACCAGCGCTACCGCGGCCGATCGCACGCTGCGCGATTCGGTGCTCCTGCGCCTCGCGCGACGCGCCAAGGCGCGCGGCGATCAGACCCTCGATGTCCTCGTGCTCTCCGGCGGTGGGCAGAACGGCGCGTTCGGCACGGGCTTTCTGCGTGGCTGGGCCTCGCGGGCCGATGCGCCCATGCCGCGCTTCGATCTCGTGAGCGGTGTGAGCACCGGGGCCCTGCAGGCCCCCTATGCGCTGCTCGGTACACCAGCGGCGCTCGATACGATCAGTGCGCTCTATGCGCGTGCGGCCACCACGATCGCGCCGCGGATCGATTGGCTCGTGCTCTTCCGGCGCACCGGCGGGCTGGTCACTACCGGGCGCTACAATCGAACGCTCGAGCAGACGATCAACGGGGATTTTCACGCGCAGCTCGACCGGGCCTTCGCCGAAGATCGGCAGTTGCTGTTCGTGACGACGGACTTTGACCTCGGGATCGGTCGGCTCTGGTCGCTCGGTGATGAACTGGCGCGTGGGCCGAGCGCGGCGGACGGCCTCGCGCGCGCACGCACGCTCTTGCGGGCCGCGACCGCCATTCCGGGGATCTTTCCACCGGTCATGGTCGACGGCCATCTGCATGCCGACGGGGGGGTGACCGAGAATCTCGCGCCCGTGCTCGCGTACGAGGACTATGTGCGCCTCGCGCAGTTGCTGGCGGCCAACGGCGTGGCGAGCGCGGCACAGCCGCTGACGGTGCGCCTGTGGGTGGTCATGAACAACTGGTCGCATGCGGCGCCGCGCGTCATTCCGGCGTCGAATCGCGGGAGCATCAGCGGGCGCTCCACCGGATTGCTCTTCTATCTGCATCAGGCCGCGAGTCTCGAGGCGCTGCCGAATCTGGCGCGCGCGGTCACCGCCGAGGTGCGCGGTGTCCGTCTCGAAGTGCGGCTGGCGGCACTGCCGAGCGCGCTCAGCATGGCGCCGGGCGCCGATGCGCTCTTCGATCGCGCCTTCATGGCGCATCTTGATTCGGTGGGCTTCGCGAAAGCCCGATCGGCTTCCCCCTGGGATGTGGCGCCGAGTGCCTACATCCGCCCGGAGCGTGAATGAGTATGTCCGAGACTGCATCGGCCGCGCCGCTGGTCGTTGTGCGTCCGCATCCGCTGTGTGCGGAGACGCCCATGCCGGTGCTCGCCGAGCCCGTTACGCCGCGCGAGAGCGTGTATGTGCGGAGCAACTTCGACAATCCGGTGCTGGATGCGTCACATCGACTGTCGGTCGGTGGCGCGGTGCGCGCGCCGTTCGCGATCGGGCTCGACGAGCTCGCCGCGCTCCCGCAGCACGAGGTGTTGGTCACGATGGAGTGCGCCGGCAACTGGCGACTGGGGATGACGCCGGTGCCCACCGGTGAACCGTGGGAGTACGGCGCGCTCAGCACCACGCGCTGGAGCGGCGTGCCGCTGCGCCTGCTGTTGGAGCGTGCCGGGGTGGAGCCCGGTGCGGTGGAAGTCCTCGCGACCGGCGCCGATGTGGGACCGCGTGATGACGCTGAGGGGCCGGTGCAGTTCCAGCGGTCACTCCCACTCGATGCGGCGCGCGCCCCCGACACGCTGGTGGCCACGCACATGGATGGGGTGCCACTCACGATGGACCATGGCGCGCCGGTGCGGCTGATCGTACCGGGGTGGTATGGCATGGCGAGCGTGAAGTGGCTCGCGCGCCTCGATGTGATCACGACACCGTTCACCGGCTATTTCCAGTCCAAGCGCTACGTCTATCACACGCCCGATGGTGTGGTGCCGGTCACGCAGGCCCTGGTGAAGTCGATGATCGTGTCGCCCGCCGATGGGGGCACGAGTGCGCGCGACGTGGTGCTGCGCGGCTGGGCCTGGAGTGGGGCCGCGCCGATCACGCAGGTGGAGGTGCAGGTGAATGGCGGCGCGTGGCAGCAGGCCGAGCTGGGTGCGCCGATGTCGCGCTGGGCGTGGACACCGTTCTCGTGCCCGGTCGTGCTACCGCCCGGCGCGGTGGCGCTGCGCTCGCGGGCGACCGATGCCAGCGGTGCGGTGCAGCCCGAGCAGATCGTGTGGAATGCGCTGGGCTACGGCAACAACGCGATTCGCACCATCACGGTCCATGTCGGCTGAGGGCGGCGCGGCCGCCATCGCGCCGGTGCTGCGTCGTGCGCAGGTGCGCGACGCCGAGGTGCTGTCGGCGTTCGCGCGCCGCCAGTTTGTGGAGACGTTCGCCGCGCAGAATACCCCCGACGATCTCGCCCTCTTTCTCGACACGACGTTCACGCCGGCGTTGCAGCGGGCGGAGCTCGAGGATGCGGCGCGGCAGTACTGGCTCCTGGAGATCGACGGGGGGCTGGCCGGCTACGTGCTGCTCAATGACCGCGCCGATGAAGCGGGCGTGGTAGCCCAACACCCCGTGGAGCTGCAGCGCTTTTATGTAGATCGTGCCTGGCACGGTCGCGGACTCGCGGCGACCCTCATGGCGCATGCAGTTGACCAGGCGCGCGCCCTGGGCGGTGACGTCCTCTGGCTCGGCGTCTGGGAAGAGAACCCGCGCGCGATCCGCTTTTACGAGAAGCAGGGCTTTGTGCCCTGTGGCGCGCATGTGTTCATGGTGGGGACCGATGCGCAGCGGGATGTGATAATGGCGCGGCCGCTGTAACCCACGACCCATAACCAAAAACCCGGAACGCAGAACTGATCAGTTCTGTGTTCCGGGTTTTTGGTTGTGGGTCGTGGGTGTCTCAGCCCCGTCGCCGCTGCGGTACCGGCGCCGTCGGCACATCCATCGTATTCGGCATGTGCCCGGTGCCGCGGTGGCACATCACGCAGGTGACCTTGGGCGCCGGCTTGTCGATTTCCTTGTTCTTGGCGATCCATCGGCTGTCGATATCGCGCTGCATCTTCTCCATCTGGCGCGCGATGATCTTGTCCTTGCGGGCGTCGCTCTCCCACTTGCGGTCGTCGGTGTGGCAGCCGGTGCAGAGCAGGCTCAGTCCGCGGCCGTACTGCTCATCCATGACCGTGGTGAGGAACTCCTTCGCGGGCATGTCCTTGAACAGCTGGACGTTCTGGAAGACCTTGCCGGCCGGTTCGTTTTCGCGGCCCTTGATCGACTCGAGGACTTTGGCGACTTCCGCCTTGCGGAGCGTATCGAGGCGGAGCGGGCTCGGGGGCTCGCGGCGCGGGCGCGGGGCGCCGGGCTGACCATCTGGCTGCGCACCACCCTGCGGCGGGCCACCGGCACGACCGGGCGCCTGCGCGACGGGGGTGGCGACGGGGGTCGGTTCCGTCTTGGGGGCGCAGGCGATGGCGACGCCGGCGGTGATGACTGCGATGGTGCTCCAAACCCGCATGGGGGATCTCCGCGTAGGGACTCGAGGGGGACGTTCCTAGTATATGCGCGAGGGGCCCGGAGTGTGGGGTGGCCAGCGCTAGCGCTTGCGGGCGAGCATGGTGCCACGGCAGGTGATGGCGCCACAGTGGCACGGATAGCGCTTCTTGGCCGCCGGTGTGTGCCGTTCGGGGAGAATGAACGCGTAGTCGTAAACGAGCTCTTCCCCGACCTCGATGTCGTGAATGGCCTCGATCCAGAGGCGCTTCTCGTCCACCACCACGTCGCAGTTGGGCGCGCACGAGTGGTTCAGAAAGCGCGCCTCGTTGCCGTTCACCGACGCGTCCACCACGACGTCATCGTCGATGGCGAAGAGGAACGTGTGATAGCGCTCGCCCGGCACGTCCGGATACCGCGCATCCGCCTCCGCGGGGGTCAGCCGCTCGCCGGCATACTCGATGATGCGCGTCCCCGCGGCGATGGGACGCGTGGCAAAGGCGCCCATCCCCTGAATGGGCGAGGGGCGCACGGCGAACGGGAGGTCGGCGCTGGTCGGCGGATCGGTCGGCACCTGCGAAGGGTAGCGCGGGAGGCGGGTACCTCGGAAGGCGACCGCGGCGACTGGCTGACGGCGACGTGGCACGTCACCGTCAGCCGGCCGATGCGCTACTTCACGGTCAGCGTCGTCGTGGCCGTTCCATACGAAGTTGTCCCGAGCCGTGCCGTCACCGACACCGGGAGCGTCCCTGGTCCGCCGAAGGTGATGACCATCCGACGGAGATTGGTGCCCGCACTCGTGCCGAGCCCGGTGAACGTCCACGTGTAAAGCACACTCGCGGCATTCGCGGCGGACACACCGGTCGGCACCGACGCGTCGATCGTGCAGACGCGATTCACACACGACGTGGTCAGCGTGAAGCTGGCGGCTGGTGTCTGTGTCGGTGTCGGCGTGGGGGTTGGTGTCGGGGTCGGCGTTGGTGTCGGGGTCGGCGTTGGTGTCGGCGCGGGCGTCGGCGCGCTCACGCCCGGCAGTCGCTGCAGCGTCAGCAACCGGTTGGCCGTGTTGGGGAGCAGGCCGCTGATCTTGCCCGACGTGCTCTCGGCGAGCAGCCAGCTGGCCACGGCATCGGGCGTCGCGCCGGCATTCACGCCGAGATACACGGCGGCGGCACCCGCCACAAAGGGTGAGGCCATCGAGGTCCCGGAGCCCATCACCAGCGCGGCGTCACCCGACATCCCGGCACCAATGATCTGATCGCCTGGCGCACTGAGATCCACACACGCGCCGCCGTTCGAGTAATACGGGCGCGAGTCCACCGAGCCGTTCGCCGTCGCGCCAACGGTAAGGGCACCCGGTGCCCGCGCCGGCGACACCGCACAGGCATCGCCGCCATCATTGCCGGCGGCGACCACCACCACGATGCCCGCGGCGCGCAGGCGGTCGACCAGCGCGTCGATCACCGTGCTGCCGCCGTTGAAGCCGAGGCTCATGTTGGCCACCATCGGCCCGGCGACCCGCTTCTTTTCGGCGATCACCCAATCCACGCCGCGCGCCAGCTCGAGTGAACTGCCGGAGCCAGCCGCGTTCATCACGCGCACATCGAGCAGCGTCGCCGAGGGCGCCAGCCCGTAGCTGGTGCCGGCGGCGATCGACGCCACGAACGTGCCGTGGCCGTTGCCGTCGCCACTGGTTTTGCTGGTATTGGTGAAGGCATCGTAGCCCCCGGCCACACGCCCCACGAGGTCGACGTGCGACCAGCGGATGCCGGTGTCGAAGATGGCCACGCGGACGCCTTTCCCATCGCCGCCAAAGCGCGTGGTCTGTCCATCGAGCGGCAGCGACGCCTGGTTGGTGCGGTCGAGCCCCCAGGACCGCGTGGCCATGAGGCTGGCGCCAAACGTTGTGATGGGCCGGATCGGCTCGATGGCTTCCACGTTGGGATTGGCGCGCAAGCGCGCCGCCTGATCGGCGGTGACAGTGACCACGGCCCCGTGCAGTGACGACAGGACTTCCGCGTCGTCTTCTGTGACGATGACCCGGGCGGCGCTCGAGCCCGGGGCTCCGATATCGGCACTGCTCTGCGCGTCAGCGAGGACCTGTGCGGTAACGGTCGAGGCGCTCGTCAGGGTGTCGCGCAGCAGGACCAGATAGGCCGTCGGTGTTGGCGCGACGGGGACCGCGGGTGATTGCGTCGGGACATCGGCACAGGCGGCGAGGGTCGCCAGGCCGAGAATGGCAATGAATGAGTGGTACGGCTTCACGACAGCGCTCCAGCGTCGGAGGAATGTCGTCCGATCCATGCAGCGAACTCCCGAATGCCGGAATGGCCTTCGGTAATGACTTCGTGCTTCGGCGACCGCCCGGACTCACGACCCCGTGAGTTGGCTGGCTCTGCGGACCGCCGTCACCGGCGGGGTGCTCTTTTCGGACAACGAAGGGTGCGCTATGGGGTATCGGCCGCCGTCGGCGGAACTTGAGGACCCCGGGTTGCCCGTGTTGTGCATCGAGGCACGATGACCGTTCCGTGGCCAGCCGGATTCATGACCCTCACGCCGTTGGTCCGACGCGGTACGCGACGGCGCGGCGGAGGCGGTGGTCAGAGCCCCGGTGTGAAGCGCGTGGGTGGCGGCGGCGGCGTGCGCCGGGCACCCGCCCGCTTCCACGCTTCATAGCGCCGCTGCAGGGTCTTCACCGGGTTGGCACTCTCCCCCTTCACGATGTTGTCATCGGTGACCGAGAGAAACGCATAGTACTGCCCGTCGTTGTGCGTGCGTCCCACCGCGTCCGTGGCGTCGGCGATGGCGATGTAGGCCACGTGGGCAGTGAGATTGTCACACGGCGCAAACGTCAGCGGATTGCTCGCACAGTTGCAGCGTTTGTCGCCACCGTTGTCATCGGCGGCGAGCATCGCGGCGATCACGTGATCGGCCAGCGTCCCCGAGGCGCGTGTGAAGGCGAGGGCGGCCTTGTGGACCACATCGTAGCCGAGCAGCGTGTTCCCTTGCACCTGATAGAAGAAGTCCCCGACGCGTCCGCCAAAGAAGAGCGATGAGGCTTGATTGCCGGCGCCATTGAAGCCGACCATGTTGTTCGACGCGGTGATCGTGCTGCCATTCGGGATGGCGAGAATGCCGAACTGGCGACGCTCGATATCGGGGTCCTGCTTGAGAAGCTCGAGGATCTGCTGCGGCGGTGTCCCCTTCTTGAGCTCCGTGTACACCAGCATCTGGTTGCGGCGTGTGTTGTCGGCGCCGGCCTGACAGGCCGCGACGCCGACCCCGGGCACAATCACGGCCTGGACGTCCATGAGATCACGAGCCGGGATCGGGGACCGCGTGGGAAAGGCCGACTGTCGCACGCAGGTGGCCGACGCGATGATCACCTGGCCGGTCTTCGCATCGATCGCGATGACCGACCACGTCGCGTGGGCGGTGGACGGGCCGAGGCAGAGCAGGAGCAGGGCGAGGAGGAACCGCGTCATCGGGGCTCGCGTGGTTGGGGAGTGCTGCATCGTACCGCGCCGTCGCGCCACACTACTTGTGTGCCTTGACCAGCTTGTCGACGAGCATGGCGTTGATGGCGAGGCCCACCCGCATCACGCCATCCTCGAATGCCGTCCGGTCGATGCTCATGCTGTAGTCACCGGAGACGCGCTTCCACGCCGCCGAGAAGTCGGTGCGATCCTGCTTGAGCTGCGTGATCGTCCCGGCGCTTTCTGCTGCGAGTCGCTGGCCGTGCCGATCGATCTGCACCGTTTCACCGCCGCCCTTGCGACCGATGGAGTGGATCGTGCCCGCCTCGAGAATCATGGCCGGGTCGGTGGCGATGCCGGCCTCGTTTGCCGTGACACCCGCGCGCGTGACCCCCCACATCTGCGGCAGCGTGAATCGCAGCTCCGGCGAAAGCACCACGAGATCCTTCGCCTTCGCGAGGCCCTTCCACGGCCATGCCGGGCCCTGAATGGGATTGTTGAACTGCTGGGCCTCGGAAGGCGCGGCAATGATGTAGCTGAGCGGCGTGATCTTGCGGACCGGGAAGCCCCACTTGTCCTCATCGGCATCGAGACCGCGTCCGGCGACATCGGGTTCACCCTTGAGATCGTCGTACGTGAGCGCCGTGAAGCCCGCCGCGCGGATCCGCGCCACCAGATCATCCTGCAGCTTCCGGGCGATCGCGTGCATGAGCGGCTTGTCGAGCCCGTCCACGAAGAAGCGCCCATGGGCCTGCGCGCCTCCCTTCTTGGACCAGACCGAGCCGCTGACGGACACGAGCAGATCGTACGTCGGCACGAAGTAGGTCTTGGAGTCGCCGAGATCGCCGCCGAACTTCTTGCTGGAGACGCGCTCCATGTTGAGCTCGAACGGCGTCATGGCCGGAGACTGTGCCGAGGCCGGTGACGGCGACGCGGCGTGGGCCGCCCCCGTGGCGATCGCGAGCAGAAGGCGCGTCGTACGGCTCCAACGAGGCTGGTGCATGGATGCTCCGAAGTAGGGGAAGGACAGCTCACGCCCGGCGGTCTGAGATGTTCGCGTGCGCGAGCGGACTCCGGAAGGGACGGTGGCGAACCTACGGTTGAGTTCGCTGCGATGGTGAGTCGCGACCAGCGGACTCCAGCGCCCTGCGCGATACTCCTGCGGAGACGAGCGGTCCACCCGATCCGAGGACTCATGCTGTTGCGACAGGCATTCGTGGAGCGGACTGGCGTCGTGCTGACGTTCCGCGCGGCAGCGGCCAGCGCCCAACCCGCGCTTCGGGCACTGGCTCCTCAAGCCCGATGCTCCCGCGCCGGCGAGCAACATCATGACGTACGAGCCGTTCGGGGCGCAGGTGGTCAACGTAATCGTGAACAAGAACAACCGTGAATCCGGAGCGCGTGACCCACATGCCCTTCCAGTTGGCGCAGTTGAACATCGGTCGCCTCCTCGCTCCCCTTGAGGCCCCGGAGATTGCCGACTTCGTGGCGGCGCTGGACGCCATCAATGCACTCGCCGATGCGGCGCCGGGATTTGTCTGGCGATTCCAGACGGAGTCGGGTGACGCCACCGCGGTTCGCCCCTACGACGATGATCGGATCATCGTCAATTTCTCGGTGTGGGACTCCATGGACGCACTGCATCAGTACGTGTATCGCAGCGGGCACGCCGAGGTGCTGGCGCGCCGACGCGAGTGGTTCACGCGCATGACCGACGCGTTTCTGGTGCTCTGGTGGGTGCCGGCGGGCCATCGGCCCTCACCCGAGGAGGCCGTTGCTCGCCTGGAGCATTTGCGGCAGCACGGACCGAGCGCGCACGCGTTCACCTTCAAGCAGCCGTTTCCCTCGCCGGGTGAAGCGCACCCCGACACGATCGCATGATGCGTTCTCCTCGCTTTGTCGTTGCGCTTGCGTGCACGATCGTGGGGATCACCACGCTCGCGCTCGCGCCCCTGTGGCCGGCGCCGCATCTCTCGGCCCAGCCACGCCCGGCCGCGCACCGCGCCGCGGCGCCGCGCCATACCTTCGCGCTCTCGGCTACCGACTTCCTGCTCGACGGCGCGCCGATGCAGATCCGCTCCGGCGAAATGCATCCGGCGCGCATTCCGGCCCAGTACTGGCGGCATCGGATCCGGCTCGCGAAGGCGATGGGGCTCAACACTATCGCGGCCTACATCTTCTGGAACTATCACGAGACGGCGGAGGGGCAGTTCGACTTCGCCAGCGAGAATCGTGACATCGCGAAGTTCATCCGCATCGCCGCCGAGGAGGGGATGTGGGTGCTGCTGCGGCCGGGGCCGTATGTGTGCGCCGAGTGGGATTTCGGCGGCTTGCCCACGTATCTGCTGCGCGATCCGGACTTGCGGATCCGCTCGATGTATCCGCGCTACATCGCGGCGGCGGATCGGTACATCGCCCGCCTCGCGCGTGAAGTGCGCCCGCTGCTGGTGACGAACGGCGGGCCCATCCTGATGGTGCAGATCGAGAACGAATACGGCAGCTACGGCAACGATCGCGCCTACATCCTGCATCTGCGCGACACGTGGCGCCGCCACGGCATCACGGTGCCGTTCTACACGGCCGATGGGCCGGCACCGTTCGCGATCGAAGCGGGCTACGTCCCCGGCGCCGCGTTGGGGCTCGATCCGGGCGCGAGCGAGGCCGACTGGCAGGTGGCGCGCACCACGGTCCCCGGTGTGCCGGTGTTCTCGTCGGAGACGTATCCCGGCTGGCTCACGCACTGGGGGGAATCGTGGGCGGCGCCCTCGCTCGAGGATCTCACGAAGGAGATGACGTTCCTCCTGGGCACGCGGAAGTCGTTCAACCTGTATGTGGTGCACGGCGGCACGAACTTCGGCTTCACCGCCGGCGCCAACTCAGGTGGCAAGGGGTACGAGCCCGATCTCACGAGCTACGACTACGACGCGCCCATCGACGAGCAGGGGCGTCCCACGCCGAAGTATCACGCGCTGCGCGCGCAGATCGGCGCCGCGCTGCCGCCGGGGGAGTCGCTGGCACCCATCCCGGCACCGATTCCGGCGGCGACGGTGCCGAGCTTCGTCATGACGCCGTTTGCGTCGCTCTGGCGACACCTGCCGGCGGCGATCGAGGCCGTGCATCCACGCCCGTTCGAGTCGTACGGTCAGAATCAGGGGCTCATGCTGTACAAGACGACGCTCGTCGGGCGAAAGAGCGGGACGCTGACGATTACCGATCTGCACGACTTCGCGACGGTGTTCGTCGATGGCGCGTTCATCGGGACCATCGATCGCCGGCTCGGGCAGAAGTCCATCGAGTTGCCGCGCCCGACCAGCGCGCACCCGGTGCTCGAGATCCTCGTCGAGGGGATGGGGCACATCAACTACGGTCAGGCGATGATCGATCGGAAGGGAATCACCGACCGCGTCACGCTCTCCGGCATGACGCTGACGCACTGGCAGGTCTATCCGCTGCCGCTCACCGATCGGTGGGTGCGCGCGCTGACGCCGGACGCGGATCCGGGCTCACGCCCCGGCCTGTTCTTCCGCGGCAGCTTCAACATGGACACCCCGACCGACACGTTTCTCGACATGACGGGCTACACGAAGGGCGTCGTCTGGGTGAACGGGCACAATCTCGGGCGCTACTGGGACATCGGGCCGCAGACGCGTCTCTACGCCCCCGCGTCGGTGCTCAAGGCCGGGCGCAACGACGTGGTGGTGCTGGATCTGCTCAAGACGAGCGCCACGCCGCTGTCGGGCGCGGCGACGCTCAAGCCCTGATGGCGCGGCGACCGCTTGCCGGACCGTCTCTTTCTGCGTAGTTCCCAGTCATGCGCTCTTTCTTCGCTTTCTGGTCCCGTCGTGTGGACCTCGGCCCGCTCGCCGCGCTGTTGCTGCTGATGCCCACCGCCCTCAACTCGCAGGCGCGGAAGTCGTGCCCACGCTACGCCCGCGTGCCGGGCTACGGCGCCTGCACGAATATCGGCGGCGCCAACTGCGGCTTCTGCACCTACCGCTGCAATGACGACACGGTGGTGCGCTGGAACGTGTGCGGGCAGTAAGCCCCCGCGCGGCGCGGCTGGCGGTCGCCGCGTTGGGCCTCGCGGCCTGCTCCGAGACGACCGATCCGCGCGCGCTGGCGCCCGAGTCGCTGCAACCGGCACTCAAGGCGCGCACGATCTATCCGGCCAAGCGCGAAGAGTGGCGGAGCGACATCACGTCGGATGTGGACAGCACGATGGTCCCGCTCGTGTTCCGGGCAAGTGGGACCACCGTGGCGTTGCTGCAGGCAAACCCTACGCGCATCTCCCAGTTTGAGCTACATGGCCACGGGATGCTCCTGAGTGCGCGCCCGGGGCGTGTGGACTCCGTGCTGAATGCGCAGGTGCCGCGCGACCTCGTCGCGCCGGTGGAGCTGTCGCGTGCCACCGAAGATGGCCATGTGGATGTGATCGACAGTGCCAGCAGCATTCTCATGCGCGAGTCGCTTGGCGGGTTCGTGTTCCGCCGTGACCTACCCCTGCTGCGCGGCGGGAGCTATCGCCTGTGCACCGTCACGCCGGCCACGCTGCTGCATGTGCGCGCACTGGGTGAGAATCGCGCGCTCGAAGCGTATACGCTCACCGCCATCGCGGCCGAGGATTCGCTGATCGGGCGACACCGCATTGTCGGGGAGACCGCGGCGCGCCTGCGTTTTGGCGGGGGCGACAACCGGCATTGCCTGCTGCTCACGTCGCGCGAGGTGCTGATCGTGAGTGCCCCCGACAGTGCGCGCGCTGGGGCGCCACCACGCATCCAGCGTCTCCGCCGCCCCGGTGACGGCGCCGCTCCGCGACAGATCGGCGAGCCGCCGGCCCTGGCGGGGAGCGCGGTGGAGCATCCGTTCATCGTGGATGCGTCCATCGTCGATGGCGGCTATGTCGTGCTCGTGGGGTTGGAGAACGACCGGCAGGGGCGCGTCATCGACTACTACAACGCCAAGGGCGAGTACCTCCAGAGCGCCATGCTGCCCTTCACCGCGTCGGCGATGGCGGGTTCAGGGCCGCGCTTCCTGGTGCTGCATCAGGATGCGAAGTACAAGTGGTGGCTGAGCAGCTGGCTCACGCCGATGGCCGCGCGCGGCGCGACGGCGCCACCGGATCCGCCGAGCGTGACACGCGCCCCGGAGAAGCAGCTGTTCGAGCCAGCTCGCCGGAGCGCGACGCCGTAAGCGCGGCTACTTGGTGAGCGTCGCGCGATAGGCCGTGATCGCATCCACCGTGGCCTTCACGCGCACCTCGGCGACCTTGCGCCCCAGGTCCTGCAGCCACTTGAGCGACTGGAACTTGACACCGTTGATCGAGTCCTGGCCGACCTTCTTGCGCTGCGCGAAGCGGATGGACTGCGGATCGGCGAGCGCCATGGTGGCGTCGATCCCGAGCTCCTCGTGCTGGTTACTGCTACCCGAGCTGGCGCCGATCTTGATCTGCTCGGGGATCTTGAGCTCGTTTTGGATGTACGGCTGCACCACGCTGGTGTGGTTGTAGTACTCGGGGATGTGCTTGAAGGCGACCTTGGTGGGGCTGTCGGCGTAGAGCTTGGTGAGGGAATCCGCGGCGGCCTGCATGCCACGCCCGTTTCCGCCGCTGTCGCCGAGGTAGTAGATCTCGGTGAAGCCCATGCTGCGCAGATAGTTGCCCATGTCGAAGAGCACGGCCGTGTAGGTGGCCTGCGAGAGCATGGGGCCGGCCTTACCCGGCGTGATGTTCGGGCCCGCGTTGCCCGGCTCCAGCGTGACGAGCGGCGCGACGAGCGTCTTGCCCATGCGCTTGGCGATCATTTCGCCGAGCAGCTTGATGTTGATGTTGTGCTTGTTCATCTGGAGGTTGCCGTCGTTGTTCTCGACGCCTCCGGTCATGATGAGCACGGTGGTGTAGCCGTCCTTGATCTTGTCGCGGAACTCGGGCTGGGTGAGTTCCTCGAGCCACACCGTCTCGATCCCCTCGATGGTGCGCGGGGCGTTCGGGTCGCGGCGCGGGGCACCGCCGCGACCGGCGCCGCCTGGTGGGGCACCGCCGCCGCCACCCTGAGCCTGCGCAGAGCCGGCGATCAGGCACATCGAGAGCAGCAGGGTCAGGGATCGGGGCATGACAGCTCCTGGGGTAGGGGGCGGTGGCGGGTCGCGGCGCCCTAATCTTGTCGCCGCGGTGCACGGGCCGCCATCGGATGTCGATCGTGGCTCGCCCCGCAGTCGCGAGTGTTCACCGGGACGCGTAGCTTAGCCGCGTGACGACCCCCACGCCTTTTCTCCGCGAGCGATTACAGGACGCGCTCGGCCCGGGCTTCGTGCTCGGCGCTGAGCTTGGCGGTGGCGGGATGAGTCGCGTCTTTCGTGCGGACGAGACGGCCTTGCGGCGGGAGATTGTGGTCAAGCTGCTGTCGCCGGAGTTGGCCGCCGAACTGAGTGTGGAGCGGTTCATGCGCGAAATCCGCCTGGCGGCATCGCTGCAGCAGGCGAACATCGTGCCGCTGCTGCAGATGGGCACCTGCGATGGATTGCCCTGGTACACGATGCCGTTCGTGGACGGTCGATCATTGCGCGCGCATCTACGGGAGGCGCCGCCGGGAGGGGGGTTGCCGCTCGCCGACGTGTTACGCGTGCTTCGCGACATCGGTCGGGCGCTCGCCTATGCACATGCCCGTGGCGTCGTCCATCGCGATATCAAGCTGGACAATCTGCTGTTGTCCGGCGGCACGGCGGTGGTCACGGATTTCGGCATTGCCAAGGCGATTGGCGCCTCCCAGAGCACGGATGCGACCACCACGCTCACGCGCGATGGTCACAGTGTGGGGTCACCCGCCTATATGGCGCCGGAGCAGATCGCGGCGGATCCGGAGATCGACGGGCGCGCCGATCTCTATGCGCTGGGATGTCTTGCCTACGAGCTGCTGACGGGGCGACCGCCCTTTGCCGCTCTCACGCCGGCGCAGACGCTGGCCGCCCATTTGACCGCGACCCCCGAGCGGGTCACGGTGTACCGCCCGGATACGCCGCCGGCGCTGGCGGCGCTCGTGCAGCAGTGCCTCGAGAAGCTCCCCGCCGCGCGTCCGGCGTCGGCCCGTGATGTGCTGACGCGGCTCGAGTCGATCAGCGTGACATCAACGCCGGTCGTGCGCGCGAATGCCGCGCGCTCGCGGTGGCGGCTCGCGGGAGTGGCTGTCAGTGCGCTCGTGCTGGCCGGCGTGGCGTTGTGGTCGCGCGGCGTACCCGCGCGACGCACGGAGGCGCCGGTGGCGCTGGCGGTGCTGCCGTACGCCATCGATCAGGCGGCGGGGGCGCAGCAGTATCTCGCCGACGGGGTCACCGAAGAGCTGATCGGGACACTTTCCCGCGTGCCGCGGCTGCAGGTGATTGCCCGCTCCATGGCCTTCCGCCACCGCGGCGTGGATGCGCGTACCGCCGCGCAGGCGCTGGACGTGAGCCACGTTCTCACCGGCTCCATCCGTCGCGGACCGAACGGCCTGCACGTCACCGCCGAGCTGATGCGCGCCGATGGCACGCTGGTCTGGTCCGAGACGTTCGATCGCGACAGCACACAGCTGCTGCCCATCGAGCAAGCCATCGTGCAGGGAGCGACGGCTGCCCTCGGGGTGTCATATGGTGGGCGCGCGCGCGATGGCCTGACGCAGCGCACGCAGGATGATCCCGTGGCGCACGACCTCTACATGCGCGGCCGCTTCTTTTGGTCCGAGCGCAGTCAGGAGGGGATGCAGCGCGCGATCGAGCTCTATCGGCAGGCGAACGATCGGGATCCGCGCAATACGCGCGTCCTGAGCGGCTTGGCCGACGCGTACGCGGTGAGTTCGTTCTACAGCTACCTCTCCCCCGAGGAGGGATACGGACGCGCCAAGCAGATCGCGCAGCAGGCGATCGCCATCGACAGCACGTTGGCGGAACCGGTCGCGTCACTGGGGTACATCGCCCTGTACTATGACTGGGCGTGGGATGACGCTGGCGCGCGCCTCCGGCGATCCATTGCCCTCGACAGCAGCTACGCCACCGCGCATCAGTGGTACGGCAACTATCTGCTCGCCATGAACCGGCCGCAGGAGGCGCTGGTGGAGTTCACGCGCGCGGAGCGTCTGGACCCTGCCAATCGCATCTCGACGGGTGCGGTGTGCTGGGCCATGATGCTGGCGCGGCAGTATCGGGACGCACTCGCGCAGTGCCAGCGCGCCCTGGATCTCGATTCGACGCTGGCCGTGGCCTATCTGTGGCGTGGGCAGACGCGCGAGCTGCTGCGGGATTCTGCGGGAGCGATGCGCGATCTCGAGGCGGCCACCCGCTTCGGGAAGCGCAGTGCCATCACGGTGGCCGGCCTCGCCCACGCGCTGGCGACCTTCGGACGGCGCGCCGAGGCGCTGGTCCTGTTGCGCGAGCTCGAGGCGCCAACGGCGGGGTATCATCCGTCGTACGAGATCGCCACCGTGTACGCGGCGCTAGGCGATCAGGATCAGGCGGTGGCCTATCTCGAGCGCGCTCGCAAGGAACGCTCGCACTCCATCGCGCTCATGCGGATCGATCCGGCGCTGGATCGGGTCCGCAGCGACCCGCGCGTTCAGGCGATCGCCAAGCAGGTGGGGCTCCCGTAACGATGGTTCGTTGGCGTGTGCGTCGACCGCGGAGCGCCACGGTGATCGGGCTGCTGTGGGGCGTCACGTGGGCGATCGCCGGATCGCTGACGCGCTGGGTCGTGGGCGTTACGACCGACTTGCCGCTTCCGCTCCTCTTTGGCGGGCTTGGATTTCTCTCCGGCGTCGCGTTTTCGTCGGCGCTTGTCCTCGCCTCGCGGCGCGGATGGCTGAAAGCGCTGTCGCTCCCACGCTTTGCGGTGGCGGGCGCACTGGTTGGCCTCATGATCGGCGTGCTGTTCGTGCGCGGTGTCGACTACCGTGCGGTGGAGGTGCTCGCGATTCCCGCCGGGTTTGTGGTGGCGAGCGCCGCATCGGCTGCCGCCACCTTGGCTCTTGCCCGACGCGCGGCGCCGCTGGCGCTCGCGGACGACGAGGCTTCTCTTCTTCTCGAGGATCCGCCGATATGACCCGCTTCGTTCGTCACGCCACCGTCATGGCGGCCGCCTGCGTTGCCATCGCGGCGCCTGCGCGGGCGTTCGCACAGGACGCGGCATCCACGGCGCCGCGTCGCACCGCGCCGGATTCCGCATTCACGGCGTATATGCAGACGCTCGGCTTCGCGAGTTGGACCGTCGTGACGCCGCGCCCCGGCACGGCGGGGCCGGTGTACCCCGCCGCGATGCGACAGGCGGGCACCGCCGGCGTCGTACTCGCGCAGTTCATTGTGGACTCCAGCGGCCATGCCGACCCGCGCTCCTTCCGGCCACGCCTGTCGACGGATCCCGCGTTCACCGAGGCGGTGCGCACGAGCCTCGAGCGCATGCAGTTCGTGGCGGCGCAGGTGAATGGGCGCGCGGTGAAACAACTGGTGCAGATGCCCGTTGCCTTCTCGCTCGCGGGCGGTGCCGCGGCGCCCCTCGCGGAGTTGGACGCTGCCCCGCGCACCGTGACCTGCCAGCCCACGGGAGAGTGCCCCGTGCACCGCATGGCGACGGTCATGATTTCGGCGTCACGATGAGGGCCGCCTGCGTCGGCTGACGTATGGAATTCGCCTGATCGCGCGTGCTACCGTGGAGGCGTCTCACTCGGGAGCGCGCCCATGTTCGTTGCACTCATCGTCGCACAAATCATCGGCGTCTGGCTGATCACCGACTTCGTGTCGGGCGTCTTTCACTGGTGGCAGGACGCCTATGGCGATCCGTTCTGGCCCGTGATCGGCACGCACATCACCCGCCCAAACATTCTGCATCACTACGCGCCGCGCGCGCTGCTCGCCAAGTCGTGGTTCAACAGCTCACGCGCGCTGCTCGTCATTGCGCTGCTCATTGCCGGTGTGGCGTGGCTCGCCGGTGGGCTCAATTGGATGCTGGTGCTGGGGCTGAGCCTTGGTGTGAACATGAACCAGATCCACAAGTGGAGTCATCAGTCGCCGCGCCGTACACCACGGGTGGTGCGGTGGCTGCAGCGCGCGGGGGTGCTGCAGTCGCCCGCGCAGCATCGGGCGCATCATCTGGATACGCGCGAGACCAACTACTGCATTCTGTCCAACTTCGTGAACCCTGTCCTCGAACGGCTTCGCTTCTGGAGCGCGCTCGAATGGATGCTGGCGCGTGGGTTCGGCATCGCGCGGCGCGGCGATGTACAGCGTGCGTTGATGGTGCTGGAGCGGGAGCCGGAGTTCTTCGAAGCGCATGCACCGACGGTGGCGCGGCGGGTGCTGGCGGAACTGCGGACGGCCGGGGAGCCCGTCCCCGCCTTCCTGTTACGGCTTGATACCGTGCGCGCCGCGGCGTGACCGCCCGGCCAGGCCGGGTGCCCGATGGCCTGGCGGCCAGAGCGCCTGAGGGAGTTTCGCGGCGGGCTGCGCGTGTGAGGCAGACTCTTTCGAGATCCTGCCCATGCGATTGCTCCATCCGTTCTGGTCCTGCTGCCGACGCGCGTGCCGTCCAGCGCCGCTGCTTGCCCTGTGCGCGGTCCTCGCCGCGGCCTGTGGGGGCAGTAGCGATACCGGCGGTACCGGCACGACCGGCCCCAATGGATCTGCCGCCGCACCGACCATCTCCCTCAGCACGAGTGCGCTCGCGGTCAGCGGGCTTGGCAGCTCGGCGACGCTGAGCGCCACCATCGCACCGGCGAGCGCGACGATCAGTTGGACAAGCAGCGACGCGGCGGTCGCCACGGTTACCGGGAATGGTACAACTGCCAGCGTGACCGGCATCGCCGCAGGAAGCGCGCAGATCACGGCCACGGCGTCGAGCGGCGGTCGGAGTGCCACCGCCGTGGCGAGTGTCACGGTGACGCCCGTGGTGCGGTCGATCACCATCGCCGAGCCGACCGTGACGTTGCTCGCGGGCACGGCGCAGCGCCTCACCGCTACCGTGACCGCCGACGTCGGTGCGGTCCGCACGCTGCAATGGCGCAGCGATGACCCTACCGTGGCGACGGTCGACAGTAGTGGGACGATCACCGCCGTGGCCGCCGGCACGACGACCGTGCGCGCGACGTCACTCACCACGCCCGCCGTCAGTGCATCGGTCCCGGTGCGCGTGAACGCGGTGCCGCGAGTGCGCAGCATCGTCGTGACGCCGTCGGTTGACTCGGCGTTCGTTGGACAGCTGCGCGCCTTCACCGCCGTGGTCGCCGCGGATTCCGGCGTGGCAACCACGGTCGTGTGGCGCTCATCGGCGCCGGGCGTGGCCAGCGTCGACGCGAACGGACGCGCGACGGCCGTGGCCGCCGGTACGACCACGCTCTCGGCCGTGTCGACGGTCGATTCAACCGTGCGCGCGTCGGCGACGCTGGCGGTTCGTCTGCCCGTCGTGCGCAGCGTCAGCTTCACCCTTCCGCCGGCGCTTCTGGCTGGCCGATCGGTGGATGCGATATCCACCATTAGTGCCGACCCGGGCGCGGACACGCGCGTCACCTGGAGCTCCACCGCACCCACCGTGGCGAGCGTGGATGCCAATGGCCGGGTGACGGCGCTGGCCGCCGGCACCACCACGATCACGCTGCGCAGCGTGGCCTTCCCGTCGGTCACGGCGAGTACGGTGCTCACCGTCAGTACGCCGCCCACCACGTCCGTCTTCGCCGAAGTCCCTATCGGGAGCGGTGGCGGCCTCACCACCGCGACGATCAACGGCATTTTCGCGACGTCGGCGGGCCAGGGGGTCGTGCTGGCGGATGGATCTGCGCCGAACATCGCCGGAGTCGAAGCGCCGCTGCAGATGGGTGCGCCGACATGGCAATTGCGAACCGATCTGATGTCGAGCTTCCGTGGTCGGTTCGGCATGGACGCCGCGGGGTCATCGCCCAGTGATATCTTCTGGAGCCTGGCGGGCGATACCTTTAGCGGCCTTCCCAGCGTCCCGCTCGTGGTCCGGTGGGATGGTGCGACGCTCACGAGCACCAACTGGCCGCTGCCGTCTGGCGTGAGCAGTCCCTTCGTGCGCGCCCTCGCGTCGATTGGCGCGGGCGAGGCGCTCGCCCTGTCCTCGACGGGCGCGATCCATCGCTATCGCGGTGGCGCGTGGTCGGCACTCACCCCCTCGTCCAGTGCGACATTCGGCACGGGGCTGAGCGCCTGGACGGGAGACAGTGCGATCATCACCCGATGTCAGGCGAGCACAACCGATTCGCGGCTGGCGGTGTTCCGCGGCGGGACGATCACGTTGCTGCCCAATACGACCATTGGCGACGACCCCACGTTCCCCGGGTGTGCGCGTTCGCCACTGGCGCTTCCGGGCGGCGACTTTGTCGTGGCGCTCGATCGGTCCGTCGCCCGCTACAGCGGCGGCACCTTTACCGAGTACACGCCGAGCCTTGATCAAGGCGAGTGGTTTTACGAGCTCACGCTCTGCGGCGCCACGCTGTACGCGGGGACATCTCGCGGTCGCATCTTTCGGGCAAGCGGCACCACGCTGACGTTGGTCGCAGACGCCGGCCAGGCCGCGACCGAGACCACGGGGGCCATGCGGTGCGCACCCGATGGCACGCTGCGCGTCGGGAGTGCGCAGGGCCTGGTCACGCGACTGGCCGGCGGGGTGTGGACCGACGAGCACTATGCGCCGACGCTGTGGAATCTCTCCCTGCAGTCGGCCGATGCCGGCATGGCCGTGGGGGTGAACGGCTCCATCTGGCGGTGGAACGGCGCGCAGTGGAACTGGATTCGCCGCACGAGTCGCGAGTCGCTGGGGGAGGCGTATCTGGCACCCGACGGGACCATGTTTGCCGGCGGCAGCTTCACGCGCAACAATCAGACGGTGGGGCAATTGCTGCGATCGAGTGGTGGCGCCTGGGTCCGCGAGGAACTGGCGGTCAATGAACAGGTGCAGAGCCTGTGGGGTGCCTCGTCATCGATGACGTTCGCGCTGTCGACCGACGTTTCGGGGATCGGCCGGATCTGGCGTTTTGACGGGAGCAGCTGGTCGGTCTCGGCGACGACGAGTACGGCCTTGTATGCGGTCCACGGCAGCTCCCCCGTGCACGCCATCGCCGTGGGGAATGGCGGGATCGCGCGCCAATGGAACGGGTCGACCTGGTCGGCGATGCCGAACATTCCGGTCGGCAACTCGCGGGTTCGCGTGCAGAGCGTCCTGACCTTTTCTCCCACGCTCGCCTACGCGGGGGCGCCGGGATGCGACAGCTTCACGCCCGGGGGGCTCTGGCGGTGGAACGGCACCGCCTGGGTGGATGCCGGGCTGACCGCTGCCGGCCTGCCGAACTGCGTGTCCGCGATCTTCGGCGCGGACCCCAACGATGTCTTCGCGGTGGTGCAGGCGCCCGCGGGAAGCGCCACGGTTCCCGATCGACTGGTGCGTTGGAACGGATCCAGCTGGTCGGTCGTCGCGGTCACCTTGGCGAACGATTATCGCAGCGGCGCAGCCATTCCCGGCTTGACGATGCTGGTGGGGCGTACGGGGCGGGTGCTCGTGGGGAGGGTGCCGGGGGCGGTGCGCGCCGGGGTTTCGAGCGCACCGGTTTCACGACCGCGTGGGCGGTAGCCGCGTCGCCGCTCGCGCTCGTACCCACGAAGTGCCGATCAGCTCCGCAGGTTCCGCAGATACCGCTCCGGATTCGCCAGAAAATCGCGAGTCAGGCGCACGTGCTCCGTCTGCTCCCAGTCGATGGTGTCGATCGCGCCGTCATCGAACGAGTAGATCCGCGCGCCCGGATACGCGAGCAGGATGGGCGAATGCGTCGCCACGATGAACTGCGCCCCCTCGGCCACCAGGTCGAACATCATCGCCAGCAGCGTGAGCTGCCGCTGCGGGGAGAGGGCCGCCTCGGGCTCGTCGAGCAGATAGAGCCCGCGGGGGACGAGCCGCTCCTGAAAGAAGTTGAGGAACGCCTCCCCGTGCGAGCGCGCGTCGGGATCGGCGCCATACCGCCGTTCCATCTCGGCCATGCTGCTCTTCACCGGCCCCATGGCCAGCTGCTTGGCGTGCTCGGAGCGATCGGCGTACTCGGTCTCCAGGCGCGCCAGCGTTTCCTCGAAGTCGGCGCGCTCGCGCTTGAGCTGCTGCTGAAAGGCGAAGAAATCTTCGGCGCGCAAGAAGAGCCCGCGATTGTTGCGCAGCCGCCAGGTGAGCTTGAGGGCGCGTGCGAGCCAGCGCTGCTCGGCAAGCGTCGGGTCGTCCACCGCCCTGGTGGCGGCGCCGGCCGACGGCAGCGAGGCCGCGATGGCGATCGCCTCCAGCAACGTGGACTTTCCCGAGCCGTTCTCGCCCACGAAGCAGGTGACCGGCGTGTCCACATCCAGCGTGGACATCCCGGCGATGCTCGGCACCGAGAATGGGAAACGAGACGCGTCGGCCCAGCCGGGGCGCGTGTACCGCACGCTCATGAGGGATGGCTCGTGCACCATCCCTGAATGCTATACCTCACCCCGGTCGCTTGCGGAGCGCCGCTCGGCGCGGTTGCATCAGGGATGACCCGTCTTCGCCTCCTTTCCGGCGCGGTGCTTCTGGCCGCCTGCGCCGGCGGCACGCCGCCGGGCGCGCTGCGCGCTCCGCGAACGTCAACCGACATCTCGGCCGCCGATCTCCGGGAACGCCTGTTCCGCATCGCCGACGACTCCACGATGGGGCGCGAGACCGGGAGCCGCGGCGCGTACACCATCACCGCGTATATCGCGGCCGAGTTCGCGCGCCTCGGGCTCGAGCCGGGTGGCGACCAGGGCGGTTGGTTCCAGGTCGTCCCCATGTGGCGCGTGGCGGTGGATCCAGCGTCGCGGCTGAGTGCCGGCGGCACGGCGCTGCGATTGTTCACCGACTTCATGCCGGCGAGCAGCCTGGCGCCGGCGCGCACGTTTGCCACGACGCCGGTGGTGTACGCCGGATCGCTGCGCGACACGACCGCGTGGATTGCGCCGGCCAGCGCGGCTGGCAAGCTCGTGTTCATCGACGTGCCGACGGGGATGTCGTTTCGCGCGGCGTCCAACCTCGGCGCGCGCTATCGCGGGGCGGTGGCGCTGCTCGTGAGCGGCCTCGAGGATGTACCGGGCGAGCAGACGGCGCGGCTGCGCGAAGGGCGCCCGGTCCCCGACACGTCGCGCGCGAACACGCTGCCGATCGTGTGGGTGACGCGCGCGGCGGCGCGCACCGTGATGGGGGCGGACGTGTCGTCGCTGGCTCCCGGTGCGAACGGACAGCCCGTCACCGGCCACGTGGACTATCCGCGGCGGCCCGTTGAGTTTCCCGCGCGCAATGTCGTGGGCATTCTGCGCGGCAGTGATCCGGTGCTGCGCCATCAGTATCTCACGCTGACCGCGCACAATGATCACGTGGGCTATGATCACGCCCCGGTGGACCACGACTCGCTGCGCGCCTTCAATACGGTGATGCGCCCGATGGGTGCCGACTCGCCGCTGCGCGAGCCGACGAGCGCCGAAGCGGCACGCATCCGTACACTGCTCGACAGTCTGCGGCGTGTGAATCGCCCGCGGCTCGATTCCATTCGCAACGGCGCCGATGATGATGGCTCCGGTACGGCGTCCATTCTCGAGATCGCCGAGGCGATGGCGCGCGGGACGCGCCCCAGGCGCTCGATCATCTTTGTCAGCCACACGGGCGAAGAGGCCGGGCTCCTCGGCTCGCACTGGTTTGGCGACCATGCCCCGGTGCCGGTGGATTCGATCGTGGGCGAGATCGATCAAGACATGGTGGGGCGGGGCACCGTGCATGATTTCCCGCGGAGCGGCACGGGCGCCGGGAGCGATCAGTATCTCGAAGTGATCGGGGCCAAGCGCATTTCGCGCGAGTTCGGCGAGTATCTCGAGCGCGCGAATGCGCAGCAGCCCATCCCGTTCGTGTTCGATTACACGTTCGACGCGCCGGGGCATCCGCTGCAGTACTACTGCCGTGCCGACCACTACAACTATGCGCGCCATGGGATTCCCGCCGTGGCGTTCTCGCGCGGTGAGCATCAGGACTATCATCAGGTCACCGACGAGGCGCAGTACATCAGCTACCGCGATCTCGAGCGGGTGACGCGACTGGTGCACGATGCAGCGATGCTGATCGGCAATGCGCCACAGCGGCCCAAGCGTGATGTCCCGCGCCCGACCGATCCGAACGCCCCCTGCCGGCAGTGACATGATCAAGATGTTTGCGCTGATCGGGTCGGTCGTGGGCGGCTATGCCGGCTGGGCGATCGGCGAGCCGTTCGGCATGTTCTCGGCGTTCATCGTGAGCATGATCGGCACGGGCGTGGGCATCTACGCCGGGCGACGCCTCGGGCAGCACTACGGAGGCTGACGGCGATGCAGCTGCAACAGATTCCGTTTGGCATCACCTACTGGTCGAGCGTGCTTCCCACCGAACATCCCGGCGAGACGGGGCTGGCGGTGTGGCGCACGCAGCAGTTCGGCGACGTACGGGTGCGGATGGTGCAGTACACGCCCGGCTACGTCGCGGATCACTGGTGCGAGAAGGGACATATCCTGCTCTGCCTCGCCGGCGAGCTGCACACGGAGCTGGCCGACGGGCGCATCTTCGTCCTGACGCCAGGGATGAGCTATCAGGTGGCGGATGGTGCGGAGCCGCATCGGTCGCGCACGCCGCTGGACGCAACGCTCTTCATTGTAGACTGATCCGAGAGTCATCCATGTGCCGCAACATCAAGGTGCTCGCCAACTTCGAACCGCCGGCCACGCCGGATGAGATCCACGCGTCGGCGCTGCAGTTCGTGCGCAAGCTGAGTGGTACGACGCGCCCGTCGAAGGCCAACGAAGCGGCATTCAACCGGGCGGTGGAGGAGGTCACGGCCGCGGCCCGATCCCTGATCGCGTCGCTGCAGAGCAGCGCCCCCCCGCGGAATCGCGAGGTGGAACGCACCAAGGCCCAGGCGCGCAACCGGCAACGCTTCGGTGGGACGAGCACCGACGCGACGCGCACGGGATAGCGCACGCCGAGGTTGCCATTCGCCCCGGAAGGGCTTCGATTCATCGGCGTTGCAGGTCTCCCGATCCCCTCCGCACCTCAGGCGATGCTCCTCCTCGCACTCTCCCTGTTGCAGCCGCCGGCGCAGCCCGCGGCCGCGCCCGTGGCCAAAGTGGTGGTCACTCCCAGCCAGGCCACCGTGGTGGCCGGCGACTCCGTGCTCCTGGTGGGCAAGGCGGTGGATGCCGCTAGCCGCCCCACCGAGGCGGCGATTCTCTACAGCCAGGGCGCCGGTCGCTTCGAAGGCAAAGTCGATCGCACCGGATGGGTGAAGGGCGGATCGCCCGGCACCGTCGTGGCGGTCGTTTCCGCAGTGCAGCAGGGCAAGCCGCCCGTCGTGCAGCGCGTCGAGATCAAGGTCGTGGCCGGGGCTCCGGCACGCGTGGCCGTCGAGCCGCGCGTCACCACCCTGGTGGCCGGTCAGTCGGTCCCACTGAGTGCCCACGGTGTCTCCGCGCTCGGCGACATCAGCAACACGCCCGCGACGTGGACAAGCAGCAACGCGGCCGTCGCCACCGTCAGTGCCAGCGGACAGGTCACCGCCCGGAGTGCCGGTCGTGCCACGCTCACCGCGACCGTGAACGGCGTGTCGACCACCGTGCCGATCACGGTGGTCGGGGGACCGGTGTCGACGGCCACGCTCACCCCCTCCAGCGCGCGGGTGCGACAGGGCGATGTGGTCACGCTCACCTTCCGCGCCACGGTTGGGGGCGCCGCGCGGACCGATCTGTCACCGGTCTACGCGATGTCGGGCGGAAACGGGCAGATCGACCCCGACGGGCGCTTCGTCGCGTACGGTGAGGGCACATATGTGGTGACCGCCGTGGCCGGCCCGGCGACCGCCAGCACGACGATCACGGTCGCCGAGCGCGATGTGGGCCAGGTATTCGAGCTGGTGGGCAAGTCGGTCAAGTCGCGCTTCACCACCGAAGAAGTGTGGGTACACCCGAACGGCAAGGTGGCGTATCTGGGCTCAGGTTCCGGCGGCGATGTGGCCTATGTGATCGATGTGAGCAATCCGGCCGATCCCAAGGTGGTGGACTCGCTGCTCACCAACACGCGCCGCGTGAACGACCTCATGACGGACGCCGATGGCAAGATTCTGGTCCATACGCGGGAAGGGGCGTCCGACCGCAAGAACGGCATCGTGATCTACACGCTCGACGATCCGCTCCACCCCAAGAAGGTGAGCGAGTTCACCGAGACGGTGACCGCGGGTGTGCACTCGAGCTTCGTGTACCGCGACAAGAAGACGGGGCAGCTCAACGTCTTCATCACGAATGACGGCACCGGCGCAGTACATGTCATCAACCTCGATGATCCAGCCAAGCCGCGCGAGCTCGCGCAGTGGACGACGCCGCGTGATGCGTCGGGGCGGTCGCTGCACGACATCGACATTCAGGATGGGCTGCTGTACGGCTCGTGGTGGAACGACGGGCTGGTGATCCTGGATGTGGGCAACGGGATCAAGGGCGGAACGCCGGCGAAGCCCCAGTTCGTGTCGCAGTACAAGTACGATCTCGACAAGCTGTACAAGAAGGTCGAGCTCAAGGGCGGCCCGGGGTACATCCGCGGCACGCACACGGCGTGGCGCCACAAGAACTACGTGTTCATCGGCGACGAAGTCTTTGGTGCCGGCTTTGGACAGGGCGCCGGCAGCGAGCTCACGCAGGCCTGGGGGCGGCTGCAGGTGATCGATGTGTCAGACATTCTGCACCCCAAGTCGGTGGCGTATTGGGAACCCGACTACGGCGGCGTGCACAACGTGTGGGCCCGCGCGGACACGCTGTATGTGGGGGCGTACAACGCCGGCTTCCACGCCATCGACATCTCGGGTGAGCTGCGCGGCGATCTCAAGGCGCAGAACCGTACGATCGCCACGTTTTTCCCGTCGGACCCCAAGGCGGTGGTGCCGAATGCCACCATGACGTGGGGCGTGGTGGTGAAGGGCGATCTGATCTACATCAACGACATGTACGCCGGGTTGTTCATCGGCAAGATCAAGCCCAAGCCGGGGAGAATCACACCGTGAGGTCATGCGTTCGCGTGGCATGGACGCTGCTGGGGGCGACGCTCCCGGTGGCGTTCGTGCACGCGCAACAACCGTCGGCATCGCCCGGGGCGCCGGCGCGCACCTACGATGTGATCGTGGGCGCCGAAGCTGTGGACAAGATGCAGGTGATTCGCTTCGGTCCCGCTGGCGCGTCGCTGCTGCGCGAGCGCGTGATCGGTAAGAATGCGGTGGATCCCGATGGCCCGCATGGCGTCGGCGTCTCGCCCGATGGCCGGTTCTACTATGTAAGCACCGCGCACGGCAATCCCAGCGGCACGCTCTGGAAGCTGGACGCCGAGCGTGATGCCGTCGTCGGGCAGGTGGATCTCGGATCGTTTCCTGCCACGCTGCAGCTGAGCGCCGACGGCGAGTATGCGTGGGTGGTGAACTTCAACCTGCACGGTGAGATGGTGCCGTCGAGCGTGTCCGTGGTGGGTACGCGCGATATGGTGGAACTCACGCGCATCCCGACCTGCACGATGCCGCATGGATCGCGACTGTCAGCCGATGGGCGGCATCACTGGTCGGTGTGCATGATGGACGATGTCCTGGTGGACATCGACGCGACGAAGTTCGACGTCGCGCGGCACTTTTCGCTGGGCAAGGGGAGCGAGATGGGCATGGCGGGCCCGCCGCCGCAGCGTGGCACGCCCATGACCGATCACTCCGGCCACGGCATGGAGCCCCCGAAGCCGGGCGACGTGAGCTGCTCTCCCACGTGGGCCCAGCCCTCCGCCGACGGGCGCACCGTATGGGTGGCGTGCAATCGCGCGTCGGAGATCGTGGAGATCGATGTGGCGCAGTGGACCATGCGTCGCCGCATTCCCACCGGCAACGGCACCTATAACCTGGCCACCACGCACGACGGGGCGCTGCTGATCGGCACCAACAAACGAGGGCAGTCCGTGAGCATTCACGATGCGAAGACCGGCGCCGAGCTGGCGCGCGTGGCGACCTCCACGCGCGTGCCGAGCGGGCTCGTGGTGTCGCCCGATGATCGCTATGTGTTCGTGACCTGCGAAGGGGTGGGCTCTGAGCCGGGCGCCGTAGATATCATTGACCTCACGACCAAGGCACGCGTGGCCACGGTGCCCGTGGGGCAGATGGCGGGTGGCATTGATGTGTGGCGGATGCGCTGATGCGTCGCCGGTATGCGGGTGTGGCGCGCGGCGCCCTGGCGGTGGGCCTGATGGCCTGTACCTCTTCGACTCCCTCGATGCGTCCCAGTGATCTGCAGGACTTCGGGACCCGGTATGCCGCCGCCTGGAGCGGGCAGCAGCCGGATGCGCTCGCCGCATTCTACGCCGACAACGGCGTGCTGCAGGTGAACGACGGCAAGCCCTCCGTAGGGCGCGACGCCGTGCGGGCGACGATTGCGAGCTTCATGGAGGCCTTCCCCGATATGCACGTGCGGCTGGACTCGCTCGTGCCGAAGGGGGATACCGTGCAGTTCCACTGGACTTGGACCGGGACCAACACCGGCCCCGGCGGGACGGGCAAGGCCGTGCATATGGTCGGGTACGAGGCGTGGACCTTCGCCTCCGACGGGAAGATCGCGCAGTCGCTGGGGCACTACGATGATGCCGAGTATCAGCGCCAGCTCAAGGATGGGGTGCCCCCCGGCCGATGAGTTGCCGCCGTGGCCGCAGTCCAAATGGAGGTCCCCATTGTGCTCACGCTTCTCCAGGATCGCCCCATGACCGCTGTCGCCAAGAACACCATCTGCCTGTGGTACCAGAGTGGCGCGGAAGACGCCGCCGCCTTCTATGCCGCCACCTTTCCGAACTCATCGGTTGACGCGGTGCATCGTGCGCCGGGCGACTTCCCGGGGGGCGTGAAAGATCAGGTGCTCACGGTGCAGTTCACGGTGATGGGCATTCCCTGCCTCGGCTTGAACGGCGGTCCCGCGTTCAAGCAAAGCGAGGCGTTCTCCTTTCAGGTGGCGACGGACGATCAGGTCGAGACCGATCGCTACTGGAACGCCATCGTGAGCAACGGGGGCGCCGAGAGCAACTGCGGCTGGTGCAAGGACAAGTGGGGGCTCAACTGGCAGATCACGCCGCGGGCGCTCACGCAAGCCGTCAGCTCATCGGACCGCGCCCTCGCCAAGCGGGCGTTCGACGCGATGATGGAGATGAAGAAGATCGATATTGCCGCTATCGAGGCGGCGGTACGCGGCTGAACGCCATGCGTGAGCGTCCGGCGGTGCTTCGCTTCGATGAGACGAGTGCGTACGATGCCGCCCTTCACTCCTGGATGGCGCGCCAACCGGCGCCACTCCGGACGCTCGCGCAACACTGGTTCAGCGTGATGCGCGCCTGTGGCGACGACGTGCGGGAGACCTGGCACGACGGCCACGCCAACGCCTGCGTCGGCGACGCGCCGTTCGCCTACGTCGGCGTGTTCACGGCGCACGTATCGGTGGGATTCTTTCAGGGCGCCAGTCTGCCTGATCCGCACCACCTGTTGCGCGGATCGGGGAAGCGAATGCGGCACGTCAAGCTGGTACCGGACGAGTCGGTGCACGACGCGGCGCTCAAGGCGTTGATCGTGGCCGCCTATCACCAGATGCGCCACCTCATGGAGGTTGCCTGATGTCGTATGTCGTGACGGTCACCCACGCCCCAGCGCGTCTCCTCGCATCCGTCCGCGCTCGCCTCGATGTGCGCACGGTCGCGGCACGCTTTCGCGAGTCGCTCGATCAGGTCTACGCCGCGGCACGCGCGGGCCATGTGGTGTTGGATGGTCAGAATG
Source organism: Gemmatimonadaceae bacterium (assembly GCA_019752115.1). Classification (NCBI taxonomy): domain Bacteria; kingdom Pseudomonadati; phylum Gemmatimonadota; class Gemmatimonadia; order Gemmatimonadales; family Gemmatimonadaceae; species Gemmatimonadaceae bacterium. Next base: position 23,847 of record JAIEMN010000043.1, on the reverse strand, counting down.
TCTTTGTCTATCGCGACACCGGCATCCCGTGGGAGGTCGACGCCGACTTTGGCGTGGGCGCGACCACCCCGTTCGAGGCGGTTGGACAGGTCACGCCCACGTCGACGCCGGCGGGTGAGGTCGCGATGACGACCCATCGTGGTGCGTACGGAGGGTTGAACGCCGCGCACATGGCGGTCCGCCAGTGGTGCGCCGAGCATGGCCGCACGCTCGTGGGTCTCCGGTGGGAAGTGTACGGCCACTGGGTGGCCGACGAGTCGCAGCTCACGACGGACGTGTACTATCTCCTCGCGCCCAACTGACCGCGCAGGGTTCGGACAATCCCGACGGATACGGCGTGACGGTCAGCGCGCTCGATGCCCTTCCGGCCTCACCGGAGCGATTGCATGCACCCTGACATCGTCGCGTACCACGCCGCGCAGGCGGATGTCGCGCAGGCCGTCTGTGCCCACCTCGCCGCGCGCATCGAGGCCGCACTGCCCGACGCCGAGAGCAAGATCTGGCACAAGCATCCGGTCTGGTTTCTCGACGGCAATCCGATCGTGGGCTATAGTGTGCTGAGGGGGGCCGTGCGGTTGCTCTTCTGGAGCGGACAGAGCTTCAGCGCTCCCGGGCTCACGACGGAAGGCTCCTTCAAGGCCGCCGAGGCGCGATATCAGGTGGTTGGTGACATCGACGACGGCGCGTTGGCGCAGTGGCTGGCCGAGGCGCGCACGGTCCAGTGGGACTACAAGAACATCGTGAAGCGGAAGGGGAAGCTCGAACGGCTGCGGTAACCGAGCGCGACGACTACGCGGCCTAGCGCAACGTCTTGCCCCGCAGCACCACCTGCCGAATGCGCGTCGTGTTGCGTACATCCACGAGCGGGTTCGCCTCGAGCAGCAGGATATCGGCCACGTAACCGGCGGCCAGCACGCCGTGCGTGCGCTCGCGCTTCATGGCTTGGGCGGCGACGGTCGTGGCGGCCGCCAGCGCTTCGCGCGGTGTCAGCCCCGCGTCCACCAGCAGCGCGAGCTCCTGATGCACATTGGGGAGCGCCGTGCTGTCGCCGGCAATGAGGCCGTCGGTGCCGGCGATGATCGGCACGCCCAGATCGCGCGCGCGCTTCGTGATGGCGCGCGCCCAGTCATTCACATCCTTCTCCTCGGCCTGTCGCGCAAAGACAAAGAGTGTCGGCTCGAGATAGGTATGTCGCTGCTGCATGGCGGTGAGCAGCTGCGTCATGGCCTGGCCGCTCACCGGCGTCGTGGCATACGGCCCCTTCCGGCGATCAAAGCTGTCTTCGGCACGCACCGTGGCGGCACCCTGCCACGACAGGTACGGCGCGTGCGTCAGCACATCAACACCGCTCTGGACCAGCTGCAGCGGCCGCGCCGGGAACACCGTGCCGTGCGCCACGACGCGCATCCCTTGCCGATGCGCCTCGGCGATGGCTCGCGCGGCGACCGCGCTGTCGATCATGGCGTACAGCTTGAGAATCTCGGCGCCCGATCCGCGCGCAGCGGCGATGGCGGTGGGGAGATCGGTGGCGGCGGTGATGGCCTGCATCCACGGCGCCGTACCCGGCACGTAGCCGACGCCCGCGCCACGGAAGCGCGGATCAACAAAGAAGTCGGGGCCGGCCATCACGCTGACGTACGCGATCTCCGGCCCGGCGAGTGACTTGGTGAGCGTGCGTCGCGCAAACTCCCCCACGATACGATTGTCGCCGGCCATGTTCTGCACCATGGTGACGCCGCCGCGCGCCGCATTGAGGAGCAGGCGGTCCATGCCGGCGTCGAGGTGCACATGGTGGTCGGTGAGCCCGGGCATGGCGAAGGTGCCGCGGCCGTTCACGTATTGATCGACCGGCTGCGGCAGCGGCGCGCCGACCGTTTCCACCGCGGCAATGGTGTCGCCGCGGATCACGAGCCGCTGGTGCTCTCGCACCTGACCGCTCGAAACATCCACAATGGCCACCGAATCGATGACCAGCGTGCGTGGGCGTTGCGGCGCGCGCGTACCCTGCGCGTGTGCCGCGTGCGTCAGCAGCGCGGTCATCGAAGCGGCCACGGCGGTGTGGGCGAGCGTGCGAAGCATCGCTCGACGATCCATAGCCGCTATTTCCCGGTCTTGGTCTTGGGGGTATACCAGTCGCCGCGAATCCAGTCCACCACCATCTCGATCTCGCGCTGGGTGAGGCTCTTCTCCACGCCGTAGCTCGGCATGCGGTCGTTGTCGCGACCAAAGAAGCGCTTGTGCGCCGGATCGTTCACAAAGTCGATCATCCACTGCCGCGAGCCCCAGCCGGTCAGCTCCGGGCTGTCGGTGCCCACATCCTGAAACACATGGCACTCGGCGCAGCCGCCCTTGGTGTTGCGCATGAAGGCGATGCCGGCGGCGATCCTGGCGCTATCCTGGACATCGAGCGCGGCCTGCGACGTGAGCTTCGCCTGACTCGACAGCGCGAGCACCACGTTGCGGCGCGCTTCGATCTGGGCGTCGGTCTCGGGGATGTGATCGTTGAGCCAGCCCACCATGTCGCCTTCGGTGTGAGCCGTGCCGCCCCAGTAGCGGCGCGTCATGATCGTATCCACGTCGAGGAAGCCCTTCACCCACGCGCGCGACCCGAAGCCCTTGAGGTCTGAGGCGCTGATGGAGTCCTTCGGCAGCGCATTGCCGAGCCCATCGTGTCCATCGTAGCGATGGCAATTCGCGCAGTTGCGCGAAAAGATGCGCGGGCCCTGCGTGTACGCGTCGTTACGCACCAGCGTGAGGGCCCCGGTGATGGGCACGCCGTTGTTGGCCAGCTCCACGGCGCGTGCGGCATCACGCGCCGCGATCTGCCGGGCCACCTGATAGTCGGGGTCCTGCTTGTCGGCGCTCACCGCCTGCCACGAAAGCAGCGCCACGCCAGCCAGCATCACGAAGAGGAAGCCCACATTGAAGCGATGCCCGAGCTTCCACTTGCCGAGGATGGGGATCGCCACGAGCACGAGCATCACCACCGTGGGGAGGATGATCGCGCCGATGATCTCCGTCTTGCCCGGGAAGTACTTGAGCAGTTGATACAGGAAGAGGAAGTACCACTCGGGGCGCGCGGCCGAGAACTGTTCGGCGGGATCGGCGGGCGCGCCGAGGGGCGCGCCATGTTCGCGCACCACGAAGAACACGACCACCGCGAGCACCGCGAGGCAGGCGACCGCGTCGCGAAGGACCTGTTCCGGCCAGAAGCCTTCGTCGGGCCCCTTGAGCGGCTGCTTGGGGGTGAGGCCGTGGCGGCGGAAGAGGTAGACGTGCCCCACGATGAGCACGATGATCAGTCCGGGTATGAGCCCCGCGTGCAACGCGAAGAAGCGCGTGAGCGTGTGATGGCCATAACTCGCGCCACCCACCACGACCGTTTGCGCGGCCTGCCCGATGCCGGGGCTCATCCCCACGATGTTCGTGGAGACCGCGGTGGCCCAATACCCGTTCTGATCCCACGGCAGCAGATAGCCCGTGAGGGACAACGCGAGGACGAGCAGCAGCAGCCCGACCCCGAACCAGTAGTTCACTTCGCGCGGCGCCTTGTAGGCGCCGTCGATGATCACCTGCATGAGGTGCAAGACGAGCAGCACCGTCATCGTCTGCGCCACGAAGTGGTGCAGGCCGCGCAGGAACCAGCCGCCCCACATCTGGTGCTGGATGAAGTAGACGCTTTCCCACGCCGTCTGCGAGCTCGGGCTGTAGGACATCCACAGGAAGAGCCCGGTGATGACCTGCACGGCAAAGAAGAACGTCAGCGTGCTGCCCCACACGTAACGCCAGCGCGCCCCGCCGGGGACGTTCTCGAACAGCGCTTCCTGCAGCAGTCCCTTGTAGCCGGTGCGCTGGTCGAGCCAGTTCTGCCCGGACTTCGTGTCGCCCGCCATCAGACGGGGATCTTCTCGGGGGAGCCCTTCCGGAAGTTCTGGAACTTCACCCAGACCTCGCCGTCCTTCACGATTGCTTCGAGCTCATCCATCGCCCGCGGGCTCGGGCTCTTGGGATCGGCGATCTGGCCGTCGATCGCGAAGCTGCTCTTGTGGCACGGGCAGAAGTAGCCCTTGTTGGCGGCGTTGAAGCCGACCGAGCAGCCAAGGTGCGGACACACCGAGTTGAGCACGCGCACGGTGTTGGCGCCGGTTTTCTGTACGTACACGGACCCGACCGGGACGTTCTCGGTCTTGTTCCAGGCGTCCACGAGGGTATCGAGGACGGGAAACTTGCGCGGCTCGCCGTTGCTGGGGAGCGCGGCGAGCGCGGTGACGCGCACCATGCCGCGGGTATCGCCCTTCCGGCGGAGCGGGTCGAGCAGCGTGAATACGCCGGCGACCGGCGCGACCACCGAAATGAGGCCGCCGACGACAATCGCGGCGGCCTTTGACAGGAAATTGCGCCGGTCAGGCGCAGCAGTTGGCTCGGTCATGCGACGGGGTGACGCGGGGGAGCAAAAGCGGGGGGACGGGGAGGGGGTCCCGGCGGGGATAGTACGTCTGGGAGTGAAAGTTCGCTGGTGGGGATGGCAACCCCTGAGAGCTCAGGGGGCAGAACGTCAGGGGGGAGAGCTCAGGACAGCGGGGCGCGGGGCAGTCCTGAACTCTTCCCCCTGACGTTCTCCCCCCTGAGCTCTCGGGGGTTACTCATGTCTGACCTCAGATCAGCAGGCCCCCCGGAACCTCTCGTCCCACCCCCCGGTACCACCCCTACAAGGATGCGTGCCCCAGCACTCATCCCGGTCCGAGCGTATTTCCAGTAGTCACGCAGGACTTCCCACCTCCAAGCTCGAGTCTCAACCCGCCATGCACCTTCGCATTCGACAGATCGGCGCGGCCTGTGTCCTCGCCATTGCCCTCGCCCGCCCGGCCTTTGCCCAGGATGAGGAGCCGAAGACGCCCCTCGGCAAGAAGATGGCGGCGATGAACACTGCCTTTAAGGCCGTTGGCCGCCAGATCGACGACCCGTCGAAGAACGCCAACACCCTCGAGCTGATCGCCACGATCAAGACCAACGCCAAGGCCGCGCTCGCGCTCGAGCCCGAGAAGAAGCAGCAGGTCCCGGTCGCCGAGCAGGCCAAGTTCGTGGCCGGCTACCAGCAGGGGATCAAGGACCTGCTCGTCACGGTCGACAAGCTCGAAGCGGCGGTGAAGGCCGGCAAGAACACCGATGCCGTGGCCATCATCGACGAGATGAAGAAGGAGCAGCGCGAAGGGCACAAGGAGTACCGCATCCGCAAGGCGGGTGCGCCGCCGGGGCTGCGCTGACCGAGCGTCGTGGCCGCCTCGCCCTGATTCCGATTCTGGGCGTGGCGGCACTCTTCGTGGTGAATGTGCGCGCGCACCTGCCACTCGGCTGGCGTGCCGCCTACGCGAACTGGTTCGCCGACGTGGCGGTCCCGTTCGCGTTCTACTTTCTGCTCTGTCGCGAAGACGGCCGATGGACGCGACTGCGGCCGTGGTGGATGAAGGCCGCTCTCGTGTTTGCGGGATGCGCGGCGGCCGAGCTGGCGCAGCGTGTGGGTATTCCGCTGCTTGGGCGCACCTTCGATCCGCTCGACGTGGCGATGTACGCGGTCGGGGTGCTCCTGGCCGCGGCCCTCGAGCGTGCGCTGCTCCCCGTCTAGCGACGCTCAGCTGTAGTTCGCGATGACTTCCAGAAAGTCGTCGCCGTAGTGCTCGAGTTTGGCTTGCCCCACGCCGGGGACCTGCAGCAGCTGGCTGCGCGTGGTGGGCTTGCGGGCAACCATCTCCAGCAGCACGCGATCGCCAAACACGATGTAGGCCGGCACGCCCGCCTCGTCGGCGAGTTCACGGCGGCGCGCGCGCAGGGCATCGAAGAGCGCGCGATCATCGGCATCGAGCGTATTCGCCTCGAAGGCGGTCTTGCTCGGCACCTTGGGGCCCTTGCTGCTCCCCGCACTGCGGCGGAACGGCCCCGCTGCCACCCGCGCCTCCTCGGCCCACTCGGCGAGCTGCGCCTCGACGCTCTGCCCCGAGCAGTGATCACACGACGCGCCGCAGGCGTCGATCGCCTCATCAAAGTGCGCCACGAGCGCGCGATGGCGGCACGTCTTGCGCTCCATGAGTTCGAAGAGCGACACGGTGGCGCGGTGCGCGCGCTCACGCAGGGCGTCATCCTCGAGCTTGTCGAGGAAGCGCTCGTGCAGCATGACGTCGGCCCAGGAATAGAAGGTGATGCAATCGCTGGGCAGACCATCGCGCCCGGCGCGGCCGATCTCCTGATACCAGCTTTCGATGTCCTTGGGCATGTCGCGGTGGATCACGAAGCGCACGTTCGGCTTGTCGATCCCCATGCCGAAGGCGATGGTCGCGACCACGACGTCACAGTCGTCGAGCTGAAAGGCTTCCTGATTCCTGGCGCGCTCTTCGGGTGACAGGCCGGCGTGATACGGCAGCGCCTTGATGCCGTGCTCCACCAGAAAGTCCGTGGTTTGCTCCACGCTCTTGCGGCTCTGGCAGTACACGATGCCGCTCTCGCCGGCGTGCTTGCGCACGATGGTGAGGATCTCCTGCCGCGTGTTGCCGCCCTGGCCCTTCTTGCGCACGCCGATGCGCAGGTTGGGGCGGAAGAACGAGCCCTTGAAGCCGGCCGGCTTCTTCATGCCGAGCTGCCGCAGGATGTCGCGCGCCACGTCGCGGGTGGCGGTCGCGGTGAGCGCGAGCACCGGGACGTCGAGCTGCTGCTTGAGCCCCTGCAGGCGGCGATAGCTGGGGCGGAAGTCGTGCCCCCACTGGCTGATGCAGTGGGCTTCGTCGACCACCAGCAGCGAGATGGGGCACCCCTGCACGAAGTCGCCGAGGTAGCCGTCGAGCGCTTCGGGCGCGAGGTAGACCAGCTCGTAGTCACCGCGGCGGAAGGCGTCGAGTCGCAGGCGGCGCTCGTCGGGATCGAGCGTGGAGTTGATGGCGGTGACGCGATAGCCCAGTTCGGCGACCGCATCGACCTGGTCCTTCATGAGGGAGATGAGCGGCGAAATGACGAGCACCGTGCCGCCCAGCAGCCGTGCGGGGAGCTGGTAGGTGAGCGACTTGCCGGCGCCGGTGGGCATGAGCGCGATGCAGTCGCGGCCGTTGAGGACGGCGTCGATGACTTCGCGCTGACCGGGACGGAATTCGGTGTAGCCGAAGACGTCGCGGAGGACCTCGTCAGGAGTGGGGCGCGGTGCGGCGGGTGCGGTCACGACAGCGGGGCAGCAGGAGGCGGTTGAGCTGCTGCATCGTAATGGGGCGGGGTGCGAAATGGCGGATCAAAACGACGCATGGCTGGGTGCCGCTTTTTATGGAAAAGTACTTGACCGGTGACCTCGCCCCCACGAGACTGCGGGCTATGGCCGCTCCCCGTCATGACCCGCCGGCGCTCCACGACCGGGCGTTGCAGGATCTGTCGTTCATTCGACGGACCATGGAGGGCGCCGCGTCGTTCACCGACGTGCCGGGGTGGGGACTGGTGGGCGTGGGGGCGACGGCGCTGGTCGCGGCCGCGACGGCCAGTCGGCAGCCCTCGCCGGACCGCTGGCTGCTGGTGTGGATCGCCACGGCGGCCACGTCGTCGCTGCTGGGCGCCGTGACGGCGGTGCTCAAGATCCGCCGACGGGTGCGGGAGGCGGGCGGTGCCCCCGGGGGGCGCCTGTTCAACGTGCCCGCCCGGAAGTTCCTGCTCAGCTTCTGGCCGGCGATCGTCGCCGGGGCGCTGCTCACCCTGGCGATCGTGGACCCACTCTCCCCCGACCTGGCGCAGCGCCTCACCCCCCGGTTGGTGCACCACGTCCTCCCCGGGCTCTGGCTGCTGCTCTACGGCGTGGCGATCACGACCGCCGGTGCCTACTCGGTTCGGGCCGTCCCCTTGATGGGTATGGGCTTTCTGGCCCTCGGTGTACTCACACTGTTCCTACCGATGCTTAATGGTGACGTGATGATGGCGCTTGGTTTTGGCGGATTCCAGGTCGGCGTTGGGATCCATATCGCCCGGAGGCACGGTGGCTGATCGCGGCGACAACGCGGCCCGCGCTCGGCGGACCCCTCCGGCCGCCCCCCCGGCGCGGCCTACGCTGACGTCCATCGATGGGGATGTCACCATGCCCCTCGCCCTCGATCGGGTCATCCACGAACGCGTCCGGCTGGCCATCGTCAGCGCCCTGGCGGTGCACCCGTCGTTGAGCTTCAACGAGCTCAAGGCGCTGCTCGAGACCTCCGACGGCAACGTCTCGGTCCACGCCCGGAAGCTCGAAGACGCCGGGTACATCACGTGCACCAAGGGCTACGAAGGACGGGTCCCCCGCACGGAGTATCGCCTCGCCCCGGCTGGTCGTCTTGCGCTGGAGCAATACCTCGCCCACATGGAAGCGCTGATCCGGCGCGTTGGAGGCAACTGATGAGTACCGCGCCGAATCACGTCGCACTGATCATGGACGGCAATGGCCGCTGGGCCTCCCGCCGCGCGCGTCCGCGCTGGATGGGGCACGCCCGCGGCGCGCAGACCGCGCGCGAAGTCGTGGCCTACTGCGCCAAGGCGGGGGTCAAGCACCTCACGCTCTACGCCTTCTCCAGCGACAACTGGAAGCGCCCGCGCGAAGAAGTGGGCTTCCTGATGGAGCTGTTTGCGTCGCACCTGGAGCGCCAGCTCGCCGAGCTGCTGCAGCACGGCATTCGCCTGTCGATCATTGGCCGCCGCGACCGCCTGCCGGCCGCACTGGTCGCCAAGATGGAAGAGGCCGAGGCGCGCACGGCGCACGGCACGCGCATGCACCTGCGGGTCGCGATCGACTACTCGAGCAAGGCGCAGATCCGCGAGGCCTTTGCGCACGTGGACGCCGCCGGCTTCGAGCATCCGCGCGAGCCGCTGCTGCCGAACGTCGATCTGCTGATCCGCACGGGCGGCGAGCGCCGGTTGTCGGACTTCCTGCTCTGGGAGTGCGCGTACGCGGAGCTGGCGTTCCTCGATTGCTACTTCCCGGATCTCACCACGCAGGAGCTGGATCAGGTTTTCTCCGACTTCGGGGGGAGAGAACGGCGTTATGGTGATGTGGGGAAGCCGGTTGGGGTGTGAGACTCTGAGACTCTGAGACTCTGAGCGTCTCGCACAGAGGCACAGGGAGCACGGAGATACACAGAGGGGTGTATGTCTGAGAAGCCGGTGCTGTTGGCGGGAGGGAATCCGCGGATCGCCAAGGGCGATGGGGATGCGCCGGTGCACGCGTATCTCGAGGCGATGCCGGGGTGGAAGAAGCGCGTCGGTCAGCAGATCGATGCGCTCGTGACGGCGACGCTTCCGGATGTCCACAAGGCGGTGAAGTCGAACTCGCCGTACTACGGCGTGCCGGGGCAGGGGTTCTTTCTGAGCCTGCACTGCTTCCCGAAGTACGTGAAGGTTGCCTTCCTGCGCGGCGCGTACCTGCAGCCGCATCCGCCCGGGCTGTCCACGAACCCCGAGGCACGGCATCTGGACATTCACAAGGACGACGTGCTCGACGAGGCACGCTTCTGTGAGTGGGTGCGGCAGGCCAGCGCGATGCCGGGGAAGGGTTAGCGGAACTGCTCGCACAGAGGGCGCAGGGTGCCACAGGGGGCACTGAGAACCGGCGTTCTCTGTGTCCCCTGTGGCGCTTTGTGTGCTCTGTGCGAGCCGTTCAGTGGGACCGAGCGACAATGAGGGGTTGGGCGTATACTCGGGCATGACCAAGCCCGTATGGCCGGCCCCGCGCCGGTTGCTGTGGGGAGCGACGGCGGTGCTGCTCGGGGGCTGCGCCTCGGCGCCCGCGGCCAAGCCCATCGTGCTGGCCGCCGGCGCCGGTGTGGTGGTGCCCGGCTCGGCGGCCACCAAGACCGCCCTCGCGACCGCCGACAGTGCGGCCCGCGCCTTTGCGCCGGCCGATGTGGAGTTCATGCAGGGGATGATCCCGCACCACGCCCAGGCCGTGATCATGGCCGGCTGGGCGGCGAGTCACGGCGCGCGCGCCGATGTGCAGCGCCTGTGCCTGCGCATCATGGCGGCCCAGAGCGACGAGATCGCGATGATGCGTCGCTGGCTGCGCGAACGAAAGCAGGATGTGCCTGATTCCAACGCCACGCGCCACGTCATGAAGATGGGTGACATGGTGCACGAGATGATGATGCCCGGCATGCTCACCGACGAGCAGATGGCCGAGTTGGACAAGGCGCGCGGCTCGCGTTTCGATCGCCTCTTTCTCACCGGCATGATCGGTCATCATCGCGGCGCGATCGACATGGTGAAGACGCTGCTGTCGAATGGCAACGCGGGGCATGACGAAACCGTGTTTCGCTTTGCGAATGATGTGGTGTCGGATCAGTCCGCCGAGATCACGATGATGTTGCGGATGCTCGAAACCGTTCCTCCCCTCTGACCACACGGATGATGCGTCGATCTCTGCTCCTCCCCGCGATCGGGTCGCTCGCGGTGCTTGCCTGCGCGCGTGCAGCTACCCCCGGCGCGACGCCGACGCCGGCCGATGGCACCACGATCACCGGCGACGTGTCCCTCAGTGAGTCGCCGGCCATGAAGTATCCGGAGAGCGCCAAGGCGCCCAACCCGGATCCGCGCATCGGGCTCAAGCCGGGGGCGGCAGCCGACGAAGCGGGGGTGGCGGCGTTCAACATGAAGCTGCTCTCCAATTCGCCGGCGCCCGAAGGCTTCACCGGGCGCGGGGCCACGGGCTCCGATCTCGCCTTCAGCGGCAACTACATCATTCAGGGGAACTACCGCGGCATCATCATCTGGGACGGCACCAATCCGCGCGCGCCCAAGATGGTGTCGAGTTTCCTGTGCCCCACGCAGCAGGGCGATCCGACGGTCTACGGCAACCTGCTCTTCATTTCCGGTGAAGGGCAGGGCGCGCGCAACGACTGCGGCAGCACACCGATCACCGACACGGTGAGCATGGAGCGCTTCCGCGGTGTGCGCATCTTCGACATCAGCGACAAGAGCAAGCCGCGCCTCGTCACCAACGTGCAGACGTGCCGCGGCTCGCACACGAACTCGCTGGTGCAGGATCCGAACGACAAGAACAACATCTACGTGTACGTCTCCGGCTACTCGTCGGTGCGCTCCTCGAAGGAGCTCGCCGGCTGCCAGGATGCGCCGGCCGGTGACTCGGCGAGCGCGCGGTTCCGCATTGAAGTGATCAAGGTGCCGCTCAAAAATCCGGAGAAGGCGGCGGTGGTGAACTCGCCGCATCTGCTCGCGGACCTGTCGGGGCGTACCGTGCATGCGCCGCCGCCGAGTGACACGGGGGCGCGCGGCGGTCGTGGCGGCCCCGGTGGGGCGGGACGCGGTGGGGCGCCGGGTGCGCCGGGCGCAGCGCCTGGGCGCGGTGCGCCGCCGGCTGGTCCGGCCATCGGTCAGAGCGGCTGCCATGACATCACGGCGTATCCCGGCTCGGGCTATGCCGGCGGCGCGTGCGCCGGCTACGGCCTGCTGTTCGATGTGCGCGACCCGAAGAACCCGAAGCGGCTCAAGAGTGTCGCCGACTCGAACATGTCCTTCTGGCACTCGGCCACGTTCAGCAACGACGGCAGCAAGCTCCTCTTCTCCGACGAATGGGGCGGTGGCAGCGCGCCGCGCTGCCGTTCGACCGACAAGCTCGAGTGGGGCGGCAACGCGATCTTCACCGTCGAGAAGGGCGAGCTCAAGTTCAAGAGCTACTACAAGATGCCCGCGCCACAGGCGAACGATGAGATCTGCACCGCACACAACGGCTCACTGATTCCGGTGCCGGGGCGTGACATCATGGTGCAGGCGTTCTACATGGGCGGCGCCACGGTGTTCGACTTCACCGATCCGGCGCATCCGATCGAGATCGGCTTCTTCGATCGCGGCCCGGGCGGCGGCTACTGGAGCACGTACTGGTACAACGGCCACATCATCTCGAGCGACGAACAGCGCGGTCTCGATGTGCACGAGCTCACGCCGAGCGCGTATCTGTCGCAGAACGAGATCGACGCGGCCAAGACCGTACGCTACGAGCAGTTCAACGCGCAGGAACAGCCGCACACGGTGTGGCCGCCGAGCTTTGCGCTGGCGCGGGCGTATCTCGACCAGCTCGAGCGGAACAGCGGGCTCGCGGCGAATCGCATCAAGGAGATCCGCGATGGACTGACCGCCGCCGAGCGCGGGGGCTGCGGCAATCGCAACACCGCCCTCGCCGCCCTCGTGCCGGCGATCCAGGCCGACAAGGCGTCGGCGACGGACAAGGGACGCGTGGAGCTGGTGGCGAAGGCGATTCAGGCGCTCTCGAAGAGTGCCTGCGCCGCGCCTATCTCCTGAGCGGTTCGAAGGCGCCGAGCGAACGGAGAGATCTCAACCCCTGAGAGCTCAGGGGGCAGAAAATCAGGGGGAGAGCTCAGGACAGCCACCGCGGTCCTGATCTCTCCCCCCTGACTTTCTACGCCCTGAGCTCTCGGGGGTTACTGACCTCCGACGTCAGACCTCGGAATGCTGATCAGTACCGAACCGCCCACTCCACCCGCCCACCTTTCGCACTTCGTAACTCCACGACTCGCATCCGCCGCGCTCCCGTCCCTACGACGCGCTGGCTTACCACCTCCACGCCGTTTGCGCGTACCGTCGGCGTCCCGAAGCCCGTGACGTCCGTGAGGTACAGCGCATACGTCTCGCCGGCCACCACGTCGCTCACGCCGCGCAGCTCCCGGTCCTGCCACTGCACGTCTCGCAGATCCACGCCCCCGCACGTCACATGCCGACTCGTGCCAAGGATTTGTGGATGCGCCACCCGCGGGCGCAGGCACAGCGCCTGCACCTGATACGTCGAATCGATCGCGCCCGCGTGCAGCGTATCGCGTACGACGCCGAGCGGGCGTCTGGTCCAGAACTCCATCCCGACATAGTCGCGGCCCGGCTCGAGGCCGAGATCGGTGAGCGGAAGGTCGGCGTCGCCGCCGGTGCGCGTGATCACGCTCCACTGCTCGAAGGGGCGCGCGATGTCGAGTGTGTAGAGCGGTACCAGCAGCCGCTGATCGGCGTCGAAGGGGCGCGGGCCGGAGCCGCTCACGGTGGCGCCCACGTCGGCGAGGTGTGACGAGCGCGAGGGATCCACATCGTACACCTGCCCGGGGCGCGTAAAGAGCACCGGTGCGGTGCGCTGGGCGGCCTCTACCTTGCTGGTGCGGTACACCTCGGGGGGATCGGTGATCATCATGACGCTGCCGGTGACCGAGGTCAGCGTCGTGGCGCGATAGCGATCGGCCTGTCGTAGCTCGATATGATCGGGGTCGTTGCGCCACACCACGTTGTTGAACGAGTTGTACTGCGCGAACGCCCCGTAGCCAAAGCCGTCGTCGCCTACCCGCATGCCGTCAACGAGGCCGATCAGCTCAGGGCGAATGCCCCAGCAGGCGAGGAGATAGCGATCGAGTCCGATGCGGCTGCGCACATCCGCCACGACGGTGCGAAACACCTGCTCCCGGTCGAGCCCCCGGGCGTCGAAGTACCCGGCGAGGCTGTTGTATCCCTCGTAGCGCAGATGGCGCAGCGCGTCGAGCTTGAAATACGTCCACCCCATCGCGCGCAGACTGTCGTACACGGGGCGAATGAGCGCGTTGAGCGTGGCTGGGTTGCTGCCATCCATCACGAACCCCACCCAGTTGCCTTCGGCCGGCGCGCCCTGTGCGTCCCGGACGAACCATTCGGGGTGCGCGCGCGCTGAGTCGCGCATGGCAAAGCTCACGTTGGTCCAGAGGCCGGGCTCGAGTCCGCGATCGCTGATGGTGCGCCGCAACGCCGCCAGGCCACTGGGGAACTTGGTGTTGGCCGTCAGCCAGTGATCGGGCGTGCCAATCGGGTTCTGCTGATAGCCGTCGTCGATCTGCAGATAGGTGAAGCCGTACGGGCGCAGCACGTCGCGCATCACATCGGCGGTACGCACGATGTCGGCTTCGGTGACCTTGTCGCGGAACGCGTACCAGCTCGTCCAGCCGGCGACACTCGGGGTCCACGGCGTGTACGTCCAGGGCTCGTAGCGCGCGAGCCCGCGGTGCCGCTGATAGAACCGCGGGCGAAAGCGGACGGCAACCTCGAATGCATCGGCCCGCACGGCGTAGCGCGACACCGTATCGCCGACGCCGCTGGCGGTGACGCGGACGCGCGCCGGTTCATCGATCGTGAGCAGCCAGTCGCCACGTCGGTCGTACACGCCGCGGTTGCGCGCGTTGTTGGCGTTTCCGATCGCATGGCGCACGACGGGCCGCGAATCTTCCGCCGGGTCGGACTCGGCGGCGAAGCTTTCGCCGGAGGTATGGAGTTGCGCCGAGAGCTGCACGGCGGCGCCACGCCCGTGGGCCGTGAACTTGATGACCTGCGAGACGCGGCCGTTGGTCGTATCGACCGTGACGCGCACATCGTGACTGGTTCCGGCAAGCCGCAGCCGGGCGTCGAAGATGGTCTGGCCGGCGTAGCGGAGCGCCAGAGAGGAGTCGGTATACGCGACGGCGGCCGGCGCGTTGGGCGGCTGAATCGGCATGGCTCCAACATACGGCGGGTGGACGCCGCGCGCGGCCAGTGCCACGTTGAGAGCATGCGGCGAGCGCTGGTGGGACTCTTGATGCTGATGGCGTGTGGGCGCGGCACACGGATGGCCGAGCCGCCGGCGGCGGATGTCGCGCGGCGCACGGTGCGCGTGCATGGGAACCCGCTGCTTCCAGACAGTCTGCACTACACGGCCGACCCGGCGCCGCTGGTGGTCGGGAATCGGCTGTATGTGCTCACGGGGCGCGATAGGGCGCGCCCGGCACAGAACGACTTCGTAATGCCGGAGTGGCAGCTGCTCACCACCACCGGTGATCCGCTGCAGAGCACGTGGACGCATTATCCGCATGCCGTGCGCCCCGAGCAGGTGTTTCGCTGGGCGGCACCGGCGCGTGCCTATGCCGGGCAGATCGTGCGCGGCGTGGATGGCCGCTTCTATCTCTACGCGCCGGTGATCGAAGCGGCGAGCACGAATCGCGACCAGTTCGCGATTGGCGTGGCGGTGGCGACTACTCCCGAGGGACCGTGGCGCGATGCGCATCCCGAGGGGCCCATTGTGTCGCAATCGCGCCCGGTGCCGAACACGATCCAGAATATCGATCCCACGGTGCTGGTGGACAGCGGCCGCGTGTTTCTGTACTGGGGGACGTTCGGCAAGCTCAAGGGGGTGGAGCTCGCGCCGGACATGGTGACCGTGCGCGGGACGCCCATCGACATCACGACGCTCACGGGCTTCTTCGAAGCCGCGTGGCTCTTCAAGCGCGGCACGACGTACTATCTGGCGTACGCCGCGAACACGGCCGGTCCCGCGTCACCGTGCACGGAAGCGGTGTACTACGCCTGTCTCGCGTATGGGACGGCACCGTCACCACTCGGCCCGTGGACCTACCGGGGCGTCTTCTTGCCGCCGGTATCGTCGACGACATCGCATCCGGGGATTGTCGCGTATCGTGGCGACTGGTGGTTGGTGTATCACACCGCCGACGCGCCCGGCGGCGGGCACTTTCGGCGCTCGGTGGCGATGGACCGGCTCACGTTTGACGACACGCAGCAGCCGGCGCGCATTCGCCCCCTCGTCCGTTCCGGCGGTACGCCGTACGGGCATCCTCTCACCGGATCCCTGGCGATGCAGGCCACGCTGTCGGCGAGCAACGAGCCGGTGCCGGTGCAGTACTGGCTGCGCGCGCTCAACGACGGCACGGTGCGCGAGAATCCGCTGCCGCCCGATATGTGGGCGACGTGGACACCGAACAATCCGCCGCAGCAGTGGGTGCAGTACACGTGGCGCACGCCCGTCACCCTGGGCGCGAGCAGCATGGTGTTCTGGGCCGATCACCCCGCCGGCAGCGGCGTCGGCGTCGCGCCGCCGCGCGCGTGGCATCTCGAGTACTGGCGCGACAGCGCGTGGGTGCCGGTATCGGCCACGTCGCCGTACACCGCCGTGCCGAACGCGGAGAATCGCGTGACGTTCACGCCGGTGACCACCACGCGCCTCCGCGTGGTGTTCGACGCGTCCACGGATTCCAAATCCTTCGCCGCCGTGGCCGCGCAGGAATGGCGCGCCGATCCGCCACAGTAATCCGCAGTCCTGGGATGCCTCGGATGCCTCGGATGCCTGGTGAAATCAGTTCAACAGACCTGCCGATGCATCGACACTCGTTGACCGGCACGTTCGCCAACTGAAGTCACCAGGCATCCGAGGCATCCGAGGCATCCCAGGACTGCGCTGGTATTGCTTACCGCCGCTCGACCATCCACACGCGGCCGAGTCCGTCCGCGAAGGCGTAGCAGTCGCAGCGAGCGATCCAGCCGGCGCGCACGCGTGAGGTGCGCGGGATGCAGCTGCCGGAAAAATTGCACACCACATCGCGCACGATGAGTGACCGCCACAGCGCCGACGGCTCGGCGGTGCTGTCGCGGACCCACGTCGGCTTGTCGTACGTGGGAGTCCACTGCGGGCGGAGCGGGGCGCGCTCGGCAGGCTCGACCACGACGCCGGCGCGGGGGAGCGGCGCGTCGATAACGCGCAGATCGGCCCAGCCACGCAGTGCCGCGCCCGTGCCCGGCGCACGCCCACTCGGCAGCGGCGTCGTCCGCAGGCCGCCAATGGGCGCTGGTTGCGGCACCGCGGGACCAATGGCGCTGGGCGCCACGGTGCCGACGAGCGGTGGGCGCTGCGCCGCCGCGCGGGACGAAATGCACAGCAGCGCAACCATCGCGATCGTTGCCAATCGGACGCTCATACCCGAAAGATAGCCACTGACGGCACCCGTGGAACCGGTTACCTCCGTACCGCCAAACGGAACGAAGTGATGATCCGTAGGTTGGGGCGTCCCTCTCCCCTTGAACACATGCGTCTTCGGCAGCAGCTGCTGCTTCTTACCCTCGCGCCGCTCGCGACGGCCATGGCGATTGTCGCGCTGTTGGTCTGGCCACCGGTCAATCGGCTGCTGGCCACCGCCGTTGAGCAGGAAGCGCGCGAACAACTTGATTTGCAGGTGCAGTCGCTCGACACGCAGCTGCGCACGTTGCAGGCGCGACTCGATGCGTATGCGCTGCTGCCGGCGGTGCGAACCGGAACGCCGGAGTCGATCTCGGCGCTGTTGCACCCGCTGACCGAGGCGTTTCCCGGCGCCGACGTCGTGAACTTCATCGCCGCGGATGGGACGATCCGCATTCCTGGTCGCCCCTCGGTGAGTGTGCGCGATCGCTACTACTTCCCGCAGCTGCAGCGCGGGGAGCCGGTCGTGACCAAGGCCATCCAGAGTATCGCGAGCAACGTCCCCGAGGTACTCATCCTGCGCCCCGTCCGTGACATGCAGGGGCAGGTGACCGGCGCGGTGGGGGCCTCGCTGCGCCTCACCGATGTGCTGGAACGCATCAAGGCGATTCAGCTGCGGAGCCCCGGCTTCGCGCTGCTCGTGGACGAGGACGGGCGCACGCTGTCCACCGTCCCGTTCCGTGGCGTGGCCGCCTCGTCGGCGCTCTTTCGCGGCGACAATCCCAAGGATGCCTCGGCCGAGTGGCGGGCCATGCTCGCCACCATGCAGGCGCGTGACAATGACACCACCACGCTGCGATTGGATGGGCAGCCGTATCGCGTCTTCTTCCGGCGCATGCCGGCGCTCGGCTGGCGGCTGGCGATCGGCTTTGAAGAGTCCGCGCTGTTCGAGGAGCGTGACCGGGTGGTCGTGCGGGGCGGTATCGCGCTGGTGCTCGTTGGTCTCTTTGCGGCGATCGCGGCCGTGCTCACACGTCAGCGCGTGGCCGCCCCGCTCGATGCGCTCTCGAAGGCGCATGCCGCCGTGGCGCGTGGCGATCTGAGCGCACGCGCGGTCGAGCCCTCGCAGGCAGAGCTCGCCGAGCTGGCGCGATCGTTCAATCGCATGGCCGATGATCTGCTCGCCGGGCGCAAGCGCCGCGAAGCGGATGAGGACATGCTGCGCGAAATGTTTGAAGCGAGCCCGATGGCCATTGCGCTCTATCGGGCGACGGATCGTACCTATGTGCGCGTCAATACGGCGTATGCCAAGCTCTTTGGCATGACGCCGCCGCAGATCATGGGCAAGACCGTCGACGAAATCGGTGTGGTCCCCGATCCTATTCGGCGTGAGGAGCTGCGCGCACGTCTCGTTCGCGAGGGACAGCTGCAGGGGGAGCGGCTGCGCCGGACCGACGAGAACGGGCAGGTGCGCGACTTCGTCTTCAGTGCGAACCCGGTGGAAGTGGGCGGCGAGCGCCTGATCCTCTTCACCACCGTGGACATCTCGGAGACGGTGCGGCTCGAGGCGCAGCTGCGACAGACGCAGAAGCTGGATCTCGTGGGGCGCCTGGCGGGTGGCGTCGCGCACGACTTCAACAACATGCTCGCTGGCATCATGGCGGCGTCTGACCTGCTGGCGATGTCGATCGATGATCAACCCACGCTGCGTGAAGAAGTCGACGTGATTCGCGACAGCGCCGCACGGGCCGCGACGCTGACCCAACAGCTGATGATGTTCTCGCGCGCGCAGCCGGTGAGCCGCCAGCTGTTCGATATGCATCAGCCCATTCGGGCCGCGCTGGCGCTCGGGCGTCGCACGCTCGATCGCCGCATTACCATCGTGGAAGAACTCCACGCCAAGCCCACTACCGTGCGCGGGGACTCGGCGTTGCTGCAGACGGTGGTGATGAACCTCATCGTCAACGCACGCGACGCGATGCCCGATGGCGGCACGCTGACCGTGTCCACGAGTATCGACGAGCACGATCAGTTGCAGCTGCAGGTCCGCGACACCGGTCACGGCATGCCGAGTGACGTGGCGGAGCGGATCTTTGAGCCGTTCTTCACCACCAAGGCGCCGGGGAAGGGGACCGGGCTGGGGTTGAGTGTGGCCTTCGGCATCGTGCAGGAGCACGACGGCGAGATCAGCGTGCAGAGCGCCCCGGGGCTGGGGACGACGGTGACCATTCTGCTGCCGCTGGTGCGTGGCGATGGGTCCGTCCTGGGCGGCAAGCCGGCGCCGGTCACGCTGACGCCGGGGCGCGCGCGGGTGCTCGTGGTGGACGACGAACCGCTCGTCCGGGGGACGATCGCCCGGGCGCTCCTGCTGGCCGGTCATACCGTGCAAACCGCCGAGAACGGCAGCGATGCCGTGGCCTTCGTGCAGCAGGGGGAGTGCTTCGATGTCGTCGTGCTCGATCTCGTGATGCCCGGGATGGACGGCGTGAGCACGCTGCGCGCACTCCGGGAGCAGCTGCCCGAGTTGCCGGCGATCGTCTGCTCGGGGTACGGGGAAGAGGAGACGTTCACGCAGCTCTCGAAGGAACGTCATGTGCAGCTGCTCCCAAAGCCGTTCGGGCTATCCGAGCTGACGTCGCTGGTGTCGATTGCCACCGCATCGGGCGCGCGATAACGTCTCGGCATGCCTGATCCCGTCACGCCGCGCGTCGCCGATCTCCCCTTCCGCTCTCACGACAAGGTTCGCTACAGCGATACCGATCGTCAGGGGCACGTGAACAATGCCATCTTCGCCACCTTTCTGGAGACGGGACGGGTGGAGCTGCTTTTCCATCCCGAGCGTCCGATCGTGGATGCGGGGGCCGAGTGCGTGATTGCGAAGCTCGCGCTCGAGTACCGCGGCGAGATCCACTGGCCTGGAGACGTGCAGGTGGGTACCGGCGTGGTGCGTATTGGCACGAGTTCGATGACGCTCCTGCAGGTGGCTGAACAGGAGGGGCGTACGGTCGCGACGGCCGAGACAGTCATCGTGCAGATCGACACCGCCACACGGAAGGCGCGTCCGTTGAGCGCGGTGGCCCGCGAACGCCTGCTCGCGCTCCGCGTGGAGGCGAACGCGTGAACGTTCAGGCGATGTACGACTATGTCGTGCGCGCGCGTCGCGATCTGCGCGAGGTGCTCGTGGCGGCACCCGATGCAGTGGTCTCGCAGCCCGTCATGCTCGCCGACCGCTTTCGCTGCATCAAGGACATGCTCTTCCACATTGCCGAAGTGGAAGATGGCTGGATTCAGGGCGACATCCGGGGCGTGCCCATGGTACAGGAGGCGTTCCCGACGCTCCGCAGCAGTCCGGGTGGTGCCGCGTTCGCGAACGAGTCCTTGCCGCTGCTGCTGGCGTACTGGAAAGCGGTCGAGGACAGCACGCAGGCGTATTTGGCGACGATCACGCCGGAGGAGTTGCACCGTCGGGTGGCCGTGGCGGATTGGCCCGACAAGCATCTCACGGTGGACGGGCTCCTGTGGCATGTCATGTTGCACGAAACCCGGCACTCCGCGCAGATCGTGCTGCTGCTGCGGAATGCCGGGGTTCGCCCACCGTCGTTGGATCTGTTGTTCTATCTGAGCTGAGTCTTACGCGACGTCGAAGCGGTCGAGCATCATGACCTTGTCCCACGCCTTCACGAAGTCGCGCACGAACTTCTCCGTGTTGTCGGCCTGGGCGTAGACTTCGCTGAGCGCGCGGAGCTGCGAGTTCGATCCGAAGATGAGGTCCACACGCGTCGCGGTGTACTTCACATCACCGGTCGCGCGGTCGCGCCCTTCGTACACCGTCGCGCCCTGCGACACCGGCTTCCACGCCGTGCTCATGTCGAGCACGTTCACGAAGAAGTCGTTGGTGAGCGTTTCGGGGCGATCGGTGAACACCCCATGCTTGCTGGCGCCGTGGTTGGCGCCGAGCACGCGGAGGCCGCCCACGAGCACGGTCATCTCGGGCGCGGTGAGCGTGAGGAGCTGCGCCTTGTCCACGAGCAGCTCTTCCGGCGCCACCGTGTAGTTCGCCTTCTGGTAGTTGCGGAAGCCATCGGCGATCGGCTCGAGCACGCTGTACGCGTGCGCGTCGGTGTGCTCCGGCGTGGCATCGGTGCGGCCGGGCGTGAACGGCACCGTGATGTCGTGCCCCGCCTTCTTCGCCGCCGCTTCGATGGCCGCACAGCCACCGAGGACGATGAGATCGGCGAGGGACACCTGCTTGCCGCCGGTCGCGCTCTTGTTGAAGTTCGCCTGAATGGTCTCGTAGACCTCGAGCGCCTTCTGCAGCTTGGCCGGCTGGTTCACTTCCCAGCTCTTGGCCGGCGCCAGACGGATGCGCGCGCCGTTGGCGCCACCACGCTTGTCGCTGCCACGGAAGGTGCTGGCCGACGCCCACGCCGTGGTGACGAGCTGGCTGATGCTGAGTCCCGAGGCGAGGATCGTCTGCTTGAGCGCGGCGATATCCGCCGCGTCGATGAGCGCGTGCGACAGCGCCGGCACCGGATCCTGCCACAGCAGCGTTTCCTGCGGCACGAGCGGGCCCACGTAGCGCGTGTTCGGCCCCATGTCACGGTGCGTGAGCTTGAACCAGGCGCGCGCGAACGCGTCGTGGAAGAGCGCCGGGTTCTCGTGGAAGCGCTTCGAGACTTCGAGGTACTTGGGATCGGTGCGCAGCGCGATGTCGGCGGTGGACATAGCCGGGCGCACCTTCTTCCCCGGCACGTGCGCGTCGGGTACGACCAGCGACGCTTCCTTATCCGTCGGCTCCCAGATCCACGCGCCGGCCGGGCTCTTCACGAGCTCCCACTCAAAGCCGAAGAGCGTCTCGAAGTAACCGTTGTCCCACGTGGTGGGGTTGGGCGTCCACGCGCCTTCGAGGCCCGACGTGGTGGTGTGCTGCCCCTTGCCACTTTCGAACGCATTGAGCCAGCCGAAGCCCATCGCTTCGATCGGCGCGCCTTCCGGCTCCGGGCCCACGAGCGCCGTGTCCCCCGCGCCGTGCATCTTGCCGAAGGTGTGGCCACCGGCCACGAGCGCGACGGTCTCTTCGTCGTTCATCGCCATGCGGGCGAACGTCTCGCGGATGTCGCGCGCGCTCGCCATCGGATCGGGATGACCGTCCGGTCCTTCGGGGTTCACATAGATGAGCCCCATCTGCACCGCGGCCAGCGGGTTCTCGAGCTCACGATCGCCCGAGTACCGGCTGTTGGCCTTGTCGCTCGTCGCGAGCCACTCGGCTTCGGCGCCCCAGTAGATGTCCTGCTCGGGCTCCCACACATCCTCACGGCCAAAGCTGAAGCCGAAGGGCTTGAAGCCCATCGTCTCCATGCCCACGTCCGCGGCGAAGATCATGAGGTCGGCCCACGAGAGCTTGTTGCCGTACTTCTGCTTGATCGGCCACAGCAGGCGGCGCGCCTTGTCGAGGTTGCCGTTGTCGGGCCAGCTGTTGAGCGGCGCAAAGCGCTGCGTACCGCTCGACGCGCCACCGCGACCATCGGCCGTGCGATAGGTGCCGGCGCTGTGCCACGCCATGCGCACGAAGAACGGGCCGTAGTGGCCGTAGTCGGCGGGCCACCACGGCTCGGAGCGCGTCATCAGTTCGGCGAGATCAGCCTTGAGGGCGGCCACATCGAGCGTCTTCACCGCCTCGCGGTAGCTGAAGCCGGCATCCATCGGATTGCCCGCGGGCGGGTTCTGATGGAGCATGCCGAGGTTGAGCGCATTGGGCCACCAGTCGCGGTTGGTGCGACCGCGCGCGTTCATCGCCGCGGCGGCCTGACCGACGCTGCTCGGGTTGCCGTGACCAGTGACGGGGCACTTGCCGCCGCTGCTTGCGCTACCGCTGCCGTGAGATCCTTCCATATGCGCTCCCAGTTCCGACCGGAGGGTGATGACGGGGTCTGACCGAACCGATGACGCCGGCTCGGGATAGGGGAAGGATAGGCGTTCCAGGTATAGCCATCAATCGGAATTGAGCTATATGAGATATAAGAGTACGTTATAGCTTATGGACGCCGTGCTCTTGAGGGGCTTTGTGGAGACCGCCGACGCCGGGTCGCTGAGCCGGGCGGCGCGGCAGCTGGGAGTGTCGCAGCCCTCGCTGACGGGGCAGATGCAGCGCCTCGAGCAGCAGCTGGGGGTGGAGCTGCTGGAGCGCCACGGGCGCGGGGTCCGGCTCACGGAGGCCGGCCGGGCCCTCTACCCGCGGGCGCGTCGGCTGCTCGACGAGATGCGCGCCGCGGAAGACGCGGTGCGCCGCGAGGGCGCGATCGCCGCCGCCACGCTGCGGGTGGGGGCGATTCCCACGGTGGCGCCCTACGTGATGCCGAGCGCCCTCGTCCGGTGGCGCGCGCGCGACGCCAGCACGCGGGTGGAGCTGCGTGAGGACTACAGCGCCGTGCTGGCGCGGGCACTGCACGAAGGCACGCTCGATGTAGTGATTGCCGCGCTGCCGTACACCTTCGACGGGCTGGAGACGGAGGTCCTCGGCGTGGACCGCCTGGTGGTGGCGGTGCCGAGCACGCATCCCGCGGCGCGCGCGGGGCGGATTACGCTCGCGCAGCTGCACGATGCGCCGGCGATCACGCTCGATCCGGCACACTGTCTGGGCGAGCAGGTGGCGGGGTTTTGTTCGAGTCGCGCGGTGAATCCTTCGGTGGTGTGCCGCACGGCGCAGCTCGCCACCGTGTTGGAGCTGGTGGGCGCCGGCGTTGGCGTGTCGATCGTGCCGGCCATTGCCGCGGTGCGGCACAATACGCCGCAGTGTGTGTACGTGCCGCTCGAGGGTCACGCGCTGATGCGGGAGATTGTGGCGGTCTCTCGGCGCGGGGCTGCGGTTGATGGTGGGTTCTTGGCGTGTGTGCGCGAGGGACTCAACGGCTGAGGGGCGTATACGTGGGGCGCATACATACTGCGCATACGTACGGCGCATACGTACCGCGGTGGCGCTCCACGTATGCGCGTCCTGTATGCGCCCCACGTATGCGACCCACGTATGCGCCCTGGAGTTGCCCCGAAAAAGTGGACGCGTGTCGGATCGATACTACGCGGCCATCGGCTGTTGCGCTTCGTACTCGGCG
>JAIEMN010000042.1 GCA_019752115.1 Gemmatimonadaceae bacterium | reverse complement strand
CTCACGGCACGAGGCATGAAGGCGAGCTGCCGCCATCCCAAATCTGACCTGCGAGGCATCACCTTGGACATACAAGGCATCAGGGGGAAGGGTTACAGGGAGTGGGCATCAGGACAGCATGAACCGCGGTCCTGATGCCCACTCCCTTTCGTCCTCCCCCCTGATACCTGAGGGGTTACTCATATCTGACCTCTGACCTCTGACTTCTGAGCTTAGCGCTGTACCGCCGCCAGCATCCTCTGCACAAACCCATCAATCGACGGCGTCGTATCAATCCACCGCACTACCGCAATGATGTCATTCACGGGATCGACGTAAATGATGTTGTTCCCATTCCCCACGTGCACAAAGGCTTCCACCGGAGCGCTCGCGAGGAACTTGTGGTCCGGGTTCGTGAACCAGTTCATGAAGCCGTAGGTCGGCTGCACCTTCGTGGGGGTGAGCGCCTGCGTCACCCACGCATCGCTCAGCAGCTGCTTGTCGCCCCACTTGCCGCGGCGCAGCGTGAGCAGGCCAAAGCGGGCCATGTCCCACGCGTTGATGAACATGCCGCCGCCCCAGTGGCCGCCGCCGCTCACGCTCTGCACCTGCTTGCCGTCGAGAATCACCCACGAGTTGTCATAGCCGTACCAGCGCCACGTGTTCGAGGCACCGATCGGGTCCATGATCCTCTCCTTGAGCACCTCAGGAAGCGGCTTGCGCCACACCATGAGCGTCGCGAGCGCCAGCGCATTCACGCGCACGTCGTTGTACTCGTACACCGTGCCCGGCTCCACGCGCGGGCGCGTGCGCCAGGTGCTCGCATCCTGCGCGGGGCGATCGGCCCACTCGGGCTTGCCCCAGAGCGTGCCTTCCCAGTCACTCGTCTGCCGCAGCATCACATCCCACGTGAGCCGCTTGTTGTGCGGCGAATCGAACGGCTTGAGCCAGCGGGCATCGCCCGGCCAGTCGGCGGCGAAGCCGGTGCCGTTGGGCATCGCGCGCAGAATGGGTGGCACATACTTGGCCACCGTGTCCTGCGTGCTCTTGATCAGCCCCGCGTCGAACGCGAGCCCCACCACGGTGCTCAAGAAGCTCTTGGTCACGCTGTGGGTCATCTCGATCGCCTCGGGGTTCCCCCACTGCGCCACCACGTAGCCCTTGCGAATGATGAGCCCCGTTTCGTCGCCGCGGTCGATGATCGGGCCAATCAGCTGCCCCAGCGGCTCACGCCCGAACGTCTGGTAGTGATTCTGCTCCCACTCGCGCGGCGTCTTGCTCTCCTTCGACTTCGCAAAGGCAATCGCCGCCTCGAGCTTCACCGAATCGAGCCCCACCGCACTCGGCGACTTTCGCTCCCACGCCCCAGCCGGCGGCACATACACCGCCGGCGCAGCGGGCTTCTTCTGAGCGACGAGGAGCGAAGGCAGCACACACAGCAGCACCTCCGTGCCCCTCCGTGCCCACCGTGCCTCCGCGCGAGACGCTTCCGCGCGAATCATGCGATGGGCCCCTTCTTCTTCGCCGAGACGACACCCGGCACGCCCTTGGACTCCAGGAGCTTGTTGAATGCCGGCACATCGACGAGTTCAATCTGCTCGACCTCCGCACGCAAGGCCGCCCAAATCTTCTCCAACTCCACCAACCGATCCTTCACCGGCTGCGTCAGCTGCGTATTCCCCTCGACCTGGCCAAGCAGGAAGCCATACTGCCCGTTGATGCCGTTGGCGTAGTTGATGATGTCCTGCCCGTTCGCCGCCTTGGTGGTGAGCCGCGGGTCCATCTTGTCGAGCTTGCCGGTGAGCGCCTTGCCCGCCGCCGCGATGGTATCGGGCGCGCTCGTCTCCTTGGCGCGCTGCACAAAGCCCGCCACCTGCCCCTTCACATCGCGCAGGCGCAGCACGCTTTCGTGAATCTCGTTGATGCGCGTGGACAGCAGATTCGCCACCGAGTCACGCTCCGCCACCAAAGCCACCGGCGTCGTGACGCGCGGATCGTTCTGCACGGTGAGCGGGCGCGTGAGCACCGTGCTCTTGCCGCCCTGCGTGAACGTCAGCCGCACGCTGTACTGCCCCGGTGACACATGCGCCCCGCCATCGTTCGGCGCGCCAAAGAGCAGTACCGTTCCCAGGCGCGCCGGCGCCGCGCGGCGGAGGTTCCAGTACAGGCTGTTGAGCCCCGCCTTGGCGGTGAGCTTGTTGAGCGAATCCTTCGAGGCAAACGACCGCACCACCGTACCCTTGCTGTCGAGGAACTCCACCGACACGGTCGTCACGCTGTCGGGCGCAGCCGCAAGGCGGAAATACACCGTGGCGCCGAAGGCGGGGTTGGCGCCCGCCCCCTTGCCGGCCGGGGCCGTGCCGCTGGCCAGCAGCACGGCGGGTCGCGGCGCGTAGAGATGCACCGCCGCACTCGCCAGAGAATCGGCGCGCTGCCGCAGCACCGACAGATCATCGAGAATCCAGAACGCCCGCCCTTCGGTGGAGGCGATGAGATCGCCGTGCTTCACCGCGAGGTCGGTCACCGGAGTCACCGGGAAACCCGTGAACGGCATCCACGCGCCGCCATCGTAGCTCACGTACACGCCGGTTTCGGTGCCGGCGTAGAGCAGCCCCTTTCGCGCCGGGTCTTCGCGCACGACCCGCACCGGCTCATTGGGGCGGAAGCCGCTCACCATTTCGGTGAAGGTCGCGCCGTAGTCACGCGAGACATACACATGCGGCGTGTAATCGCCGAGACGATCCTTGCGGAAGGAGACGTAGATCGTGCCGGCGTCGAACGGCGACACCGCGATCTCATTCACCAGCCCGTCGCCCCACGAGGCCGGCGTGATGTTCGTCCACGTCTTGCCGCCGTCGCGGGTGCGCTGAATGACGCCGTCGTCGGTGCCCACGTAGAGCGTGTTGGCATCGTGCGGCGACTCCTCGATCACCACGATCGCGGCGTACACCTCACCGCCGGCGCCCTCGTTGGTGATCGGCCCGCCACCCCATCCCTGCCGACTCTTGTCGTTCTTGGTCAGATCGCCCGAGATCGGCGTCCAGTGCTGGCCGCGATCGGTCGTCTTGAAGAGCACGTTGCCGCCATGGTACACGACCTTGTCGTCGTGCTGCGACACCTCGATCGGCGCCGTCCAGTTGTAGCGGTACTTCGTCTTGTCGGTCGGTTCGGTGAGGTTCATCTCCGGCCACGGCATGATCGCGCGCCGCAGCCCCGTCGCCTGATCGACCTCTTCGATGATCCCCTGATAGCAGCCGCCATACACATAGCGCGGGTTCTTCGCGCTCACCCCCATGTTGGCGCTTTCACACCCCGGGCCGATGTCCCAGTCGCGGATGTCCACGCGCCCCATGTCGCTGAAGCTCTTGAGCATCACCGACGAGTTGTCCTGCTGCCCGCCGTAGAGCTTGTAGGGGAAACCATCGTCCACGGCGACGTGATAGAACTGGGCCGTGGGCTGGTTGTCCTGCGTGCTCCAGCTCTTCCCGCCGTCGAGCGATACACTCGCGCCGCCATCGTTCGCGTTGGCGACATACCGTGAGTCGCGCGGATTGATCCACAGCTGGTGATTGTCGCCGTGCATCGCCGGCACCGTCTGGAAGGTGCGGCCGCCATCGATACTGCGCACGATCGGGGCGTTCATCACCCACACCACATTCTCGTTCTTCGGATCGGCGGTGACGTTCATGTAGTACCACGACCGCGTCTGAATGAGGCGATCGCCGCTCAGGAGGCGCCACGTCTTGCCGGCGTCATCGCTGCGGTAGAGGCCACCGGCCTCCGCCTCCACAATCGCAAACACGCGCTCCGGATTGGCCGGCGAGACCGCCACGCCGATCTTGCCCATCAGCTTGGGGAGCCCCTCGCTCAGGCGCGTCCACGTGTCGCCGCCATCCGTGCTCTTCCAGATCCCGCTGCCCGCACCACCCGAGCGCACCATCCAGGGCATGCGCTGATGATCCCACATCGCCGCGTACAGGATGCGCGGATTGGTGGCGTCCATGCTCAGATCGCTCGCGCCACTCGTCGCGTTCACCCCCTTGAGCACCTGCGTCCACGTCGTGCCGCCATCCGTGCTACGATAGATGCCGCGATCCGCCGTCCCCTTCCAGCGATCGCCCTGCACGGCCACGTACACGACCTCCGGATTGGTCGGATGCACGCGCACAGCGCTGATCTGCTTCGACAGCTCGAGCCCGATCTTCTTCCAGGTGCGCCCCTGGTCGGTGCTCTTGTACATGCCGTCGCCGTACGTGCTCGACTGGCCGCGCACGGCATGCTCGCCGGTGCCCACGTAGATCACGTTCTCGTCGCTCGGCGCCACCGCGATCGCGCCAATGGTGCTCGACGTGAACTGCCCGTCGGAAATGTTCTTCCAGTTCAGCCCCGCATCGTCGGTGCGCCACAGCCCGCCGCCGGTGTAGCCGGCAAAGTAGACCAGCGGATTGGACGGGATGCCGGCGATCGCATTCGCGCGGCCACCGCGCGACGGGCCAACGTTGCGCCACGCGAGCGCGGCAAAGGTCGACGAGTCCAGGGCACTGGCGGCGGCGGCGGCCCTGGCGGGAGCGGCCTTGGCCGGGGCCGACTTGGGCGCCGACTTGGGCGCGGGCTGCTGGGCATGGGCAGTCGAGACGGCCGCGCCAAGGAGGCCGGCCGCAAAGAGGCAAATACGCATCACAGATCGGGGCTGAACGTGAACGGGGGCGACAGGCAAAGGTAGCATTCGGTGGGCGCCCACGGCGTGACCGGGGCGGATCATCTGTCGGGGGGGTGCTGCCGATACTTCCCAGCACGATGAGCCACCCCCGGACGACGCCGTCTGCCCCGACCCCGCGCCCCCGCTTCCGCCGAGCCGCCGATTTCACCGCGCTTCGGCTGGGCCGGGCCGTACTCGGCTATCTGGCACTCACCACGGCGGTCATCACGCTCGCGCCCTTCCGCTTTCAGCTGACGCCGGCGCACGGGCTCACCACGATCTGGACCTGGTCCGATCTCGTCATGAACGTGCTGATGTTCGTGCCCTTCGGGTTCGTGCATCAGCTCACCCGCCCGCGCGGCGCGCCTGCCGATTGGCGCCGCGTGCTGCTGCTCGGCGCCGGGCTCAGTGCCGCGATCGAAACAGCGCAGCTCTTCGCGCCCGATCGCTTCAGTTCGCTGCTCGACGTGGCGACGAACACCGCCGGCGCGCTGCTCGGTGCCCTGCTCTTCGCGCGCGTGAGTCGCTATGTGGAGAGCGAGGACACGGTGCAGTCGCTGGCGCTCGAGCTCCCGCTCATGGGGCTCGTGTATCTGCTCGTGCCGCTCGCCTGGCTGCTCGGATTGGGGAGTGAAGGCGACGAACGCCGCGTACTGCTGCTGCTCCTGTCGATCGTCGCTGGCGCGGTGCTGGGCACCGTGCACGGCGCGTATGTCGCACCGGCGTCGGGGCGACGAGCGACGCGCTGGCTGGTGGCCTTCCCGGCGGCGTGGGTGCTGGTCTCCGTAGTTCCGGGCGCGCGTGGCGCCTGGGATATCGTGGTCGCCGCCGTGGGCGTCACGCTCGCGGCGGCCACGTGGCGCGATGCCGCCATGCAACGCGCCCCCGATATCAGCCCCCGACGCTTCGAGCTGCCGACGTTGCGGCTCGTGTTTCCGGTGTTCGCGACCTATCTCGCGCTCTCGTCGTTGTGGCCACTCACCGACGCCGGCTTTGGCTGGCGCGGCACGCTGGCGCTGACGCCGCCGAACGTCGCCCTCTCGCAGCCCATGGTGTATCGCGCCCTCGAGCACCTCGCGGCGTTCACGCTCGTGGGATACATGGGAGCCGAATTTCACGGCCGCGACAGCCGTCGCATGCGGCAGGTGCTGCCGCGCGTGCTCGTCTTCACGGTGCTCGCTTCGGCCCTGCTCGAGGGCGCCCGCGGGTTTCATGACGCGTACGGCGCGAGCGTGCTGCTCTTCCTGCTGACGCAGGTCGCGGCAGTCTTCGGTGCCTATGTGTATGTGCTGCAGCGGGCGCACGTGCGGGCGCTGGTGAAGCGCCGGCAGCTGCTGGTGGAACTGGCCGCCCGGCCCCCCGCGCCGCTGCGTCGCACGGCCTGACCGGCGATGTCACGTGGCGTGACGCCACGCATCGAACCGATAGACGACGGGCACGGCCGGATCATCCACATAAGCCATTGCTGCAACACGGCTTAGGTCAAATCCGAGCGCTGGTGCGGAAAATGCTTGGCTGGTGGGTGTCCCGTCGGCCCGCAACGGCCGACCCATCAGCACGCCTCTGCCGGAGCCCCTATGACCACCCATCCCGCCGCCCCACCTGGCTCGTCATTGTTGATCCTGGACGGCAACCTGCTGGTGGCTGCCTGAGCCGCGCGCGGCGCGCTACTTCTGCCGCACGTGGAGGTCGCGCGCCAGGATCATCTTGAGGACGAACTTGTCGGCACTGTTCGTGAGGCCGTAGCCGGCGCCGACTTCCACATCCCACACGCGGCCGGCGTGATCGACGGCGCCCCATACCTGATGGGACGCCGCGCGACCGCCGATCAGGTGGTTCAGGGTGCCAAGATCCGCATACTCCTCACCGGCCACGGCCCACGTCGCATTGATGTTGTAGGCGACGCGCGTGGAGGGCGCGAAGTCGAGATTCTTGAGCCCGCCCTTGTAGTCGGTATCGACGATCGGGTTGGTCACGAGATCCCACTTCTTGAGATGCCATGCGAGAATGGGGCGGAACTCCGAGGCGATGCGGTTCGGATCCCAGCGCTTGGCGTTGAAGCCGAGCTCCCAGCCCAGGCCGTAGGCGAAGGTGTGCTGGTCGCCATTCGGGCGGGCGACGAGCGTACGCAGCTTGAAGCCGTCGAGGCCAAAGCCCTGATGCGAGTCGAGCGTGTACAGCGGCATGTAGAGGCCGAGCTCGAGCCACTTGGTTGCCCCGTACGCCCACTCCGGGACGCCGTTCCACGAGTGATTGCTCGTCACCGCACCGGGAAACCCGGCCGTGGCGATGCCTTTGGGCGTGATGTTGTTGTGGATCGTGAGATTGAAGGTGCCGACGGCCGCGAGCCCGCCGGTATAGACCTGAATCTCATCGGCCTACGCGGCCAACCGCGCCACTGGCGCGCCGAGCGCCGCAGCGAACACCAGCACCTTCGTGAACCGGCTGCGCGAACAGCGCATGGGGCGGGACCTCTCGAGACGGGGCGGGATCCGTCAGTGACCTCTCGGTCGTTCCAATCCTACTGTCCGGTCCGATTTTCCGTTGGGCGCGTGCGCCCCCCGTAGCGCGCCTTTCCGGACCCGGAGATCATTCGGCACCCGCTCCCCCGCCCCCTTTTCGGGACCGTTGCTTCGGTATGGCTTCCAGTCTGCTGGCTCTGCTCGACGATATCACGTCGCTCCTCGACGACGTCTCCGCCCTCACCAAGACGGCGGCCACCAAGACGTCCGGGATCATGGGCGACGATCTCGCGCTCAATGCGCAGCAGGTGGCCGGGTTCGCCGCCGAGCGCGAATTGCCGGTGGTGTGGGGCGTCGCCAAGGGATCGCTGATCAACAAGGTGATCCTCGTGCCGATCGCGCTCCTGCTCAGCGCGTTCGCCCCCAGCTGGATTCAGCCGGTGCTGATGCTGGGCGGTCTCTTCCTCTGCTTTGAAGGCGTGGAGAAGCTCGCCCATAAGTGGCTGCCGCACGACGAGGACGAATCCACCGCGGTGGCCGTGGCGCACGAGCACGAGCCGGAAGTCGATCTCGCCGCCTACGAACAGGAGAAGATCAAGGGCGCCATCCGCACCGACTTCGTGCTGTCGGCGGAGATCGTGGTGATCGCGCTGGGTACGCTCGGCGGGCGCACGCTCACCGAGCAGGCCACGGTGCTGGCGATCATCGGCGTGGCGGCGACGGTGTTCGTCTATGGCCTGGTCGCAGGGATCGTGAAGCTCGACGATCTGGGGCTCAAGATGGTGCAGAGTGGTGCGGCCGCGAGCGTGAAGACGGGGCGACTGATTCTCGCCGCCGCGCCCAAGATGATGCGCACGCTGAGTGTGGTGGGCACTGCGGCGATGTTCACCGTGGGTGGTGGCATTCTGGTACACGGCGTGCACCCCGTCGCGCATGCGTTCGAAGGGATCGTGGAGCGCGTCCACGCGGTGAACGGCGTGCTCGCCAGCCTCGTGAGCATGACGCTCGATGGCGTGTTCGGGGTGCTGGCCGGTGCGGGGTGTGTGCTGCTGTTCGAGATGGGAAAGCGCGTGCGAAAGGCGTCACGCAAGGCACAGGCGTAAGGTCACGCGCGTCGCATGCCGTCCACCGACCTCCTCCTCGACGACTTCACGGTCAGCACCGACGCCCGAGGGTGGACGGTGTTCACCGATCGCGTCATGGGGGGCGTCTCCAACGCGCAGGGCGCACTGACCGACGTGCAGGGGCGCCGCGCCCTGCGACTCGTGGGGCAAGTCTCGCTCGAGCGGAACGGCGGCTTCGTGCAGATGGCGCGCGCGCTCAGCGATGGGCGTACCCCGTTCGATGCGCGCGCCTACACGGGTGTGGCGCTCACGGTGTGCGGCACCCCCGGGTCGTACTTCGTGCACCTGCGCACGGCGGATACGCGCGCGCCATGGCAGTACTACGGCGCCGAGCTGCCGGTGGCGCGCGACTGGCGCACCGTGGTGCTCCCCTGGTCGGCGTTCGCGCCGGTGTCGCTGGCGGCGCCGCTCAATGTCGCGGGGCTGGCGCGCATTGGGATTGTCGGGGCCAAGGTCGCCTTTCTGGCCGACGTGGCGCTTGCGCGCCTGGCGTTGGTGGGCTCAGGCTGACGCGCGCGCGTCGCGTCGGGCGGCGTAGAGAAATCGCAACGCGCCGAGTTCGGCCGCGCTCTTGGTGAGCTCGGTGTTGGCCCAGGCAAAGAGATCGGCGAGCGGGCGATCCCGAAACGGCCACCGGACGCGCGCCGACGACGCCAGCGTGCCGGCGTCACTGCTCGCCAGCGCGGCACGCCACGCATCGTGCAGGGCGCGGAGTTCGGTGCGCAGGCCATCGGCGTGGCCGGGCCACGGCACCGCCTCGCGCGTGAGCGTCGCGGCGCCCCACGTGTGATCGGCGGCCATGCGCCACCAGAAGAGCCAATGCCAGGTAATCCAGCCGGCACTCGACGGCCCGAGATCATAGCCCTCGTGCGTCGGCCAGTCGGCGACCCAGTGGTGCGCGGCCTCGTGCACGTGCAACCCGCGATCGGCGGGGCGCCACAGGCACTCCTCCGTCGTCAGCGATTCCAGATGGTACCACGCGAGCTGCCACGCGACATCGAATTGCCGCAGCAGCACCTTGCGCGTGTCGGTGCTCACGCCATCGGCTCCACGAGATGCGCGCGATTGGCCGGTGCCGGATACGGCTCGGGCCAGAACTCCACGATGCGCGTGATGCGCCCCTGCGCCACCGTAAAGAACGACACCGCGCGCCCGAGCACGTCGCCATCGGTGACACTGACATCGGTCACCACCTCACTGCCATTGGCGACCGCACGCGAGACCATGAAGCGCCACGGCCCCTTGGCGGGATATTCGGCGTTCATCTGCGCAAAGTTGGCCGCGCCACGAATGCGTTCGCGCGACTGCGGCCACTCGAGCACGAACTCGGGCGCGAGCACGGCGCCGACCGCGGCGAAGTCGTTGGTGGCCATCAGGCGCCAGAACTCCTGCACCACCGCCAGCGCATCGGGTGCGACGCGTTCATCGCGGATGACCGGCGCGTGGGTGCCAACATCAAGCGGCAGTTCCCCGGTGAGTCGCGGATCGGGCGCGATTTCGATTTCGCGCTTGTACGGTGTGAATCCGGACCGCACGTAAAACGCGACGGCGTTGGCGTGATCGAGCGTGCACGTGTGCACGTGAACGCGCGTGATGCCCCGTGCCCACGCGCGGGTCGTGGCCTCGTGCATCAGCCAGCGGCCGGCGCCCTGCCCCACGTGCGATGCCGCGAGGCCAAAGAAGGCGAGCTCGCACTGGCCCGGCTCGCGGAAATCGAGCTCGAGCATACCAATGCGCGCGTTGCCGTCGCGCACCGCGTACGCCTCGACCAGCGGATCGGCCAGCAGGCGGGCGAGCTCCGCGTCGGGCATGCGGAGACGGGAAAACCAGAGCCATTCCTGGCCCACTTCGCGAAAGAGCGCGCGATACATGGCGAGGTCCTCATCATGCATGCGCTCGAGGCGCAGCGGCCGCGACAGCGTGGGCACGGGGCGCGACGCAGGCGGGGCGGTCATCTCGAGGTGCGTCACCACCGCCGCCAGATGGCCGGCGGGGACCGGTGAGAACCCCGGGGGCAGTTCGGTATGCGTCGCCATACCTCTCAAGCTAAAAGCTCGCGCGAAACTGGCCACATGGCGCTCCGGCGGTGCATGTTCTCCGCATTCGGTTCGTCCTCGTTGCGATAGCGTGCCCCATATTCGCCGCATGGAATCCTTTCGCGCCCGCCTCGAAGAGTCGCTCGCCGGTCAGTACCGTTTCATCCGCGAGTTGGGGGGTGGCGGCATGTCGCGCACCTATCTCGCCGACGAACCGGCGCTGCAGCGCCGCGTGGTGGTCAAGGTGCTCGCGCCGGAGATGCTCGAAGGGCTGAGCGTGGAGCGGTTCAAGCGCGAAGTGCTCATGGCGGCGTCGCTGCAGCATCCCCATGTGGTGCCGGTGCTGGCCGCGGGCGACGCCGATGGCTTGCCCTGGTTCTCGATGCCCTACGTGGACGGCGATTCCTTGCGGCAACGACTGGGCCAGGGCGCGCTCACGATTCCGGAAGCGGTCGGCGTGCTGCGCGATGTCGCGCGTGCGTTGAGCTACGCGCACGCCCAGGGCATCGTGCACCGGGACATCAAGCCCGACAACGTGCTGCTCTCGGCGGGGAGCGCCACGGTGACCGATTTCGGAATCGCGAAGGCCATCTCGGCGTCGCGCACCTCCGCCGGCGGTGCCACGCTCACGCAGGCGGGGCTCGCCATTGGCACGCCGGCGTACATGGCGCCGGAGCAGGCGGAAGGCGCGGTCGCGGTGGACCATCGGGCCGACTTGTACGCCTTCGGGGCGATGGCGTTCGAACTGCTGACCGGGCAGCCGGTCTTCTCGGCGAACACCCCAGGACGGTTGCTGGTCGCCCACATCACCGAAAAGCCGCGCGATCCGCGCGTACTGCGGGCCGATGTTCCGCCGGCGTTGGCTGAGCTGGTGCTGCGGTGCCTGGAGAAGGCGCCGTCTGATCGGCCGGCAGATGCGGCCGCGATTGTCCGCGCGCTCGAAGGCAGCGGCGCCTCGAGCAGCACAACCGCGCCCGTTCTCGCGCCGACGATTCCGCTCTCCACCGCACTCGGTACCTGGGCAGGTGGTACCGCACTGCTGGTTGGTGGCGTCTTCATCGCCTCGCGTACCGTCGGCGTCCCCACGTGGGCGATGCCGTCGGCCATTACCCTCGCCGCGGCTGGGCTACCCGCACTTCTCGGGACATGGTGGGTGCAGCGCACCGCGCGTCGCGCGATCACGCGCACGCCGACGCTGACGCCTGGTGGGTCGGCGGTGGGCCCCGGCACCATGGCGACGCTCGCCTTGCGGGCGCAGCCTCACGTCAGCTTTCGTCGCACCCGGAAAGCGGGCATCGCGGTGGGAGGGGGCTTTGCTGCGCTGCTGGCCGCCTTTGCGGTGTCGCGCGCCTATGGCATTGGTCCAGCCGCGTCGCTGATCGGTGCCGGTGAGTTCGGCGAGCGCGAAAGCGTCATGGTAGCGGACTTCCGCCCCCCGGCGAACGATACGACGCTGGGAGTGACGATTGCCGAAGCGTTGCGCACCGACCTCGCGCAATCGCCCAACCTGTCGGTGCTGACGCGTGCTGCCGTGCGCGAGGTCCTCCAGCGCATGCAGCGTCCGACAGATGCGGCAGTGCCCTTCGACGTGGCCCGCGAGATCGCAACGCGCGAGGGAACGAAGGCGGTAATCGATGGGGATGTCGTGCGGCTGGGCGGCAGTTACGTGCTCTCCGCACGACTGGTGAGCGCCACCGATGGCCGCGAGATGGCGACCTTTCGTGCAACTGCCGACGGCGACGCGACTTTGGTCTCGGCCGTTGGCAAGCTCTCGCGAAGCATCCGCGAAAAGGTCGGCGAGTCACTCAGGGGGCTGCAGAGCGCGAAGGCCATCGAGCGGGTGAGTACGCCGTCGCTCGCGGCGCTGCGCAAGTACGTCGAAGGCGCGCAGATCGAAGAGAATGGCGGCGATCGCGCCAAGGCCATGAAGCGACTGCAGGAGGCCGTCGCGATCGATACGGCGTTTGCTATGGCGTGGCGCAAGATCGCCGTGATGTACAACCAGCTGCCGAACTCGGAAGCGGAGCAGATTGATGCCATATCACGCGCCTATCGACATCGCGATCGACTGACGGATAATGAGCGCGATGTGACCGAAGCGGGTTACTTCACGTACGGCCCGACGCCTGATCCGGACAGGACGATCGCTGCCTACGAGCAGCTGCTGGCACGTGATTCGCTGAATAACATCGCACTGAACAATCTGGCTGTCGCTTACGTGCAACGGCGCCAGCTTGATCGCGCCCTCGCCATGTACCGGCGCGCCGCAATGCTCAAGCGGCCGCCGGCGGTGAGTGTGGTGAACTGGAGCGGGATAGCGGCCCGATTGCAGAAGCCGGCTGTGGCCGACAGCGCCGCGGCTCGCTTCGCCACACTCTTTCCGAAAAGCCCGCTCCAGTGGGAAGTCACTTCGTGGCAACTGTATGCCCACAAGCTCGACGACAGCCTGGGGCGCTTGGTGCGAACGTGGATGGACACCTCGCAGTCGCCGCGGCTGACGTTCGGCGCCGCGAATTATCTCCGCGACCTGAATGCGATCGGTGGGCGGATCGACGCCGCGCTTGCGATGAGTGTGTGGCGCACCAATACCGTGGCTCGCCTCACCCGGCGTCCGCCGGCGGCGCTCCAGTTGGCGCTCGACTCCGCCGTGTTCATCGCCAAGTTCGACGGCGACCGCGCGCGCACGCATCGCACGCTGCAGCGGATGCTCACCCCCGCGTTCTACGAGTCAACGCCGCCAGTCAGCCGGCCATGGTCCGCAGCGGCGGTGGCCGCGGCGCTCGTCGGCGATGCCGAGATGACCGAGGCGCTCGCGGCCGCGTATCGACGCGATAACGCGGAACGGTCGGCAGATCGTGTGTGGGAGGATGCGCGCGTGGCGGGCCTGGTCGCCCTGGCGCATGGCCAGTACCAGCAGGCGGCGACGCTGCTCAAACAGGCAGGTCAGCGCCGCACCGCCCCCGATGCGGAGGAAGCGTACCTGATCGCCGTGGCGTTCGACCGTGCCCACCAGGTCGATTCCGCGACGGCGTGGTTCGCGCGGGTAGTCGATCCGAAATGGGAACGGGATGCTCGAGGTACGGGGCATCTGGCTGGAGCGCACAAGCGCCTCGGCGAACTCCTCGACGCGCAGGGCAATGTCGCCGGCGCCATCGAGCACTACGACGCCTTCGCCACACTCTGGAAGGACGCCGAACCCTCGCGTCAACCGGTGGTGAAAGCCGCGCGCGACCGCATCGACTAGCTCCGACTCAAGAAGAACCCCGGCTGACGCGCGATCGCGTTACGGCGTCGTCCGACACCGCGACGCCAACAGCCCCGTCGCCTGGGTCATGTCGCAGTCCACCACCAGCAGCCCCGCCTCACCATACGGCTGCCACGCCACGATCGTCCCGTCCGGCGCCGCCACGGCGCTCGTGGTCGGCGACCCCTCCCCGGCGCAGTTCACCGTCGCAAACCACACCGTGTTCTCCGCCGCGCGGCACCGCACCGCGGCTTCGTGGAAGGTGTTGCGCGGATCGGCGTAACTCACCGGCTGATAGCTCCCTGGCTCCGCCTCGCCGTAGTGCGGATGCACCACGAGCTTTGCCCCGCGCCGCGCGGCCCAGCGCACGGTTTCGGGATAGCGCCACCCCTCGTGACAGATCACGATGCCGAACGGCACACCGGCCACCTCAAACAGCCGCCGCTCGGCCGCAGCGACATAGCCGTTCTCCTCACTCGGGTCGAGCTGCACCTTGTCCTGCCACCCGACGCGCTGGCCCTCGGCGTCGATGACCAGCGCGCTCAGCACGAGCCCGGCGTCGGTAAAGCGCTCGGTGCCGAGCACCACCATGATCCGCGCCGAGGCGGCCGCTTCGGCGACCGCCTGCCACGCGCGCTCGAGATACGCCGCATCCGGCGCCGGCACGTGGCGCGTAGGCCAGCGATACCCCGGCACATAACACTCGGGGAACACCACCAACTGCGCGCCGCGCGCGGCGGCCTCGTACACCGCGGCCACCGCACGCGCCACCGCTGCCTCGGGCGACTCGGGATACGGCAGGTTCGCCAACGCGATCCGTAGCATGGGACCGGACCCGTCGCTCACTTCTTGACCGCCGTCTGCAACTGGGTGAGCCCCTTCTCGAAATCGGGGCCGACCATCTTGTCCATCGTGGTGAAGACGCCCATCACCTTGCCCATGAGCGTGTTGTCGCCGCGCATGGTCCAGATCACCTCGGTGCCGCCATCCTTGGGCTCGAGCTGAAAGGACAATACCGCCGTGCTCTCCATCGGCTTCAGGAAGTGCAGGTCGATCATCACCTTGTTCGGCGGCATCGACTCCTTGATCGCCATCGAGCCCTCACCGGCGTCGCTGTTCCCCTTCCACTCATAGGTCGCGCCGACGCCCGAGCCGGGAGTGTTGATCGACAACGCCATGTTCGGATCCAGCTTGGCCCACGGCGACCAGTTGGCCCAGTTGTGGAAGTCATTGATCTGCGCGAACACCTGTTCCGGCGAGGCCTGAATCGTGGCGCGCCGCTCCACGGTGAACGAATCGGGCTGACGCATCGCCAGCGCGCCGATGCAGACCACGGCGAGGACCAGCACCAACAGGATCTTCTTGATCAACGGACACCTCCTCCACTGTGAGTTTCTTTACGGCCTCGCACAGAGAGCGCAGAGCATCACAGAGGAGCACAGAGGACCGCGAACAGTCCGACGCGGAAAGTCGAAACCCTCTGTGCTCCTCTGTGATTCCCTGTGCCTCTGTGCGAGATAGTTCAACGAACTACGCCCCACGCACCACACGAGCGGTTACGATCAGCTGCCCCAAGTGGCGCATGCCATGCTCCGCCCCGTGCATCAGACACCCAATCACGGTGCTCGGCAGCGCCGCGCGACCGATGCCGCGCACGTCACCGAGCGTGGCGGGATCGGTCTCACGGTATTGGGCGAGACTGGCTTCGATCTGCGCATCGAGCCGCGCCAGCAGCGCCGCGCGGTCATCCTGCACGAGGGGCTCGCCTTCGCCCTTGAGCGCCGCCTTCTGCGCATCATCGAGGAGTGCTCCGCGCGCGTACGTGCCCATGCGATCGAGCACACCCGCGATATGCCGCACGTGATACGCAATCGACGCGACGCCGGCCGGGCGGGCGTTCCACTGCGCAAGGGTGAGATCGGCCACATGCGGCTGCAGTTCATCGCGCAGTTGCAGCACCATGTGCGCCGCGGGCTGCAACGCGACGGGCACGCCGTCCACCGGGCCGCGCAGCCACCACTCAGGTTGTGTGCTCATGTCGTTCCGGTCATCGGGCCCCCGGGATCTTCGCCAGATCCACGAGCTGCACCGTCTTGGAGTTGAAGTTGGTGAGCACGAGCGTGCGGCCATTCGGCATCAGCCGCAGTTCGCGCGGGAAGGCCCCCGCCGGGATCTCACCGAGCACCGCCTTGGCGCCGTCGGTCACCCGGGTCGCATCGATGACGGTGACCGACTGATGATCATCGGCCCCGCCGGCAAAGCGATTGGAATTGGTCACCAGCACCCGCCGGCTGTCGGGGGTCACGGCAATGCCTACGGGCGCCGTGCCCACCGGGATTCGAGCCACCAGCGGATTCGCGGTGTCACCACGAACGCCGAGCTTGCGCGCATCGAACACGAGCAAGGCGTTCTCCCCACGGGCGCTCACGTACGCGCGATCCCCCTTGGGCGAGAACACGAACCGCACCGGATTACATCCCGCGCGAATGATGCGCGCCACGCTGTGCGCCGCATCGGTGCGCGCCTTTGCCACATCCACCACGAGCACGGCGCCCTCGACCTGCTCGGGGGGATCGGCCGGATCGAGCGACCCCTGCTTGCGGCACACCACCGGCCACTGCTGCGTGTTGGGCACGCGCTGGCTCGTGGTGTAGAGCCACTTCCCGTCGGGCGAAAACGTCAGTGCAATCGGCAGATCACCGGTGGGGATGAACCCGAGCACACTCCCGGCGGCGCCACCCGGCGCGCGCGCCTTGGCGAAATCCACGACGGTGATGCTCTGCGTACGCTCATCGGCCAGAAAGAGCAGCGCGTCATCGGGCGACGTGTTGGCGTACACGCGCCCGGCGCCGGCTTTATCCGGGAGGCGCCCCAGCAGCGCCTCGCCGCCGTTCACGAGCGCGGCCACATCAAAGAGGGAGGCGCTCTCATTGTGCGCCGCGATGAGCACCTGTCCATCACGCGACAGCGCCATCCCCGACGGGATCTGCGGCGTGGGGACGATGCGCCGCAGCGCGAGCGTCCGCCCCACGTCGAGCACGGCCACACCGGGCTGTTCGCCGGGGCCCGCCGGATTGAGCGAGACAAACAGGTGACAGCCGTCGGCGCTCGGCAGCGCCACGAACGGCCGCCCGGGCACCGTGGCCGTGATGATGGAATCGGCCAGGGGCGCGGTACACGCGGCCGCCTGGGCGTGCGCGCGCGTCGCCACCAGGAAGATCGCGACCACCAGACCACGGAGCATGCTCACTCCTTGACGCCGAGCCAGCCGCGAATGATCTGCGACAGCGTTTCGGCCATGGGTGGGTCGACGTTCGCGAGGATCACCAGATCGCGATCGCCGGGGAGTGCGCCTTCGATCACCGCGTTCACACCGGGACTGCCGCCCGCGACGCCGATGCCGGGCGGTAGTCCCTGCGGAATACGCCTGTCGCGCAGCGCCTGCACAAAGAGCAACAGATCCTGCGCCGAGGCATAGCCGCCACCGGCCGAGGAGCCACGCCCGGGGAGCGACCCCTTGTTCAATCGCGGCGCGTCGAGCGGATCACCCGCGACACTGCGCTGCGTCGTCCCTACGACCGCAAACTCCGGCAGCGAATCGCGCGCGAAGTAGCCGGCACTCGTCATGCCCGCAAAGCGATAGATGCGCTCATCCACGAGGTCATAGTACGACCGCTTCGTGCGCTGTTCGAGCAGCAGGCCGAGCAGCACGTAGCCGGCATTCGAATACGACTCCCGGGTGCCGGGCTTGAACTGCAACGGATTGTCAACGAACGTCGGCAGATAATCACGCAGCGCGCGGCGCTTGCCACGCACGGCAGAGTCGCCGGCAAAGATGTTGCCCTGCACGCCACTCTTGTGCGTCAGCAGCTGGCGAATCGTGATGGCCTGCGCGACGGCGGCGTTCGGATAGTCGGGCCAGAGACCGGCGAGCGTCGTGTCGAGCGACCACCCCTGCTCGGCGGCGGTCTGCCGCACCAGGATCTCGGTAAAGACCTTGTTGATGGAGCCCAGATTGAATGCGGTGGTACTCGTCGGCTTGGCGCCCCCGGGCTTCGTGAGACCCGCGCTGGCGAGGTACACGATGGCACCCCGCTTCCCTACGGCCACGATGCCGGAGAAGGCGGGCGTCGCGGCAACCAGCGAGTCGATCCGCTTGAAGAGCACGGCATCGGGAAGGCTGGGCGGCACGGGCCCAGACGCCTGCGCGCCCGCCACGGCGGACACCGTGACGAGCGCGAGGGCGATGAGCGACGCCGAGGCCCCGGCGCGACTCACGAGGCGCGCGCCGCGATCATGCGGGAACCATCGGGGCCGACGCGGGGCCGCGTTTGCGACTGACCAGCCAGGCGGAGACAAAGGAGAAGAGCAGACCAACGGGGAGTGGCTCCAGAAACGTGTAGGCAATGTTGATGAGCGGGTTCTTGTAGGCGATGGCAAAGGCCTGCATGTCCGCCGAAACCTTGGCGATCTCCGCCTCGCTCTTGCCAGCCGCTCGCGCGCTTTCCACGGCGACTTTGGCATAGTGTTCGGCGAAATCGGGGGTCAGGGCAAAGAAGATGATCTCCCAGCAGGCGACATATATCGCGCTCCCGACGAGCATGATCAGCAGCCCGACCACCAACGCCCGTCCGTAGGACACCTGACCGTCGCCCATGGTGTCCCGATAGGTGGTGACGCCGGCGTGGATCATCAGAAACGCGAGCACCATGCTCGTGTAGCCGATGACCATGCCCAAAGTCCCGATGCCGATCTGCTCCCGGAACGGGTAGCTCCCGAACATCACGACGCCGAGAATGGCGCCCGCCCTGAGTCCGTATTTCAGTACAATGCTCCGCATCAGTCGCTCCTTGAGGATGAAGTGGGGCGGAGTGTGTCCGAACCGGGCGCGCCGCGCGTCACCCGAACGGGTGATTTTCTCGCGTGGAGCCGGAAATCATGCCTTCGGGTGACGATTCTGGCGAGTTGGACGGTCGTTCTGGCCGAAAATCATCGACCCAGCCCCGTCAGGGAATGAGTCGGAGTTCGCGGGCTCGCTGGGCCGCCTGGGTCCGCCGCTGCACCCCGAGCTTGTCGAAGACCCGGCTCGAGTGCGTCTTCACCGTATTCTCGCTGACGAACGCCCGCTCGGCGATCTCGCGGTTACTGAGTCCG
Source organism: Gemmatimonadaceae bacterium (assembly GCA_019752115.1). Lineage (NCBI taxonomy): Bacteria > Pseudomonadati > Gemmatimonadota > Gemmatimonadia > Gemmatimonadales > Gemmatimonadaceae > Gemmatimonadaceae bacterium. Next base: position 38,667 of record JAIEMN010000042.1, on the reverse strand, counting down.
GCCGCGATCAGCTCCAGAATTTCCAGTTCGCGCGGCGTCAGACCCAGGGCGGCGACCTGCCCCTCATCGCGCACGAACGGCCCCGCGGCCGGCACCTCGACGGGCACCTCGACCGGGACCTCGACGCGGACCTCCCGCACCCGTTCCACGAGCCGTTCCTTCGGGCGCGTCAGGCGCTGCCCAAGCCACAGCCCCACCGTCGCGAAGAGGACCGCGACCAGCGCGGCGTACACCTCGGCGGAGTGGGACAGGATCAACCACCGGTACTGGATCAGCTGCAGCACGGTAATCGCGAGCCCGCCAACGACGCCGTAAAGGAGGATGTGCCTGCGCACCCTACGCCAGCAGCCAGTACCCGGTGCCGCCGAGGATGGCGACGATGCCGACGCCAAGGGCAAGTCGCGCGATGCCGATGCGATCGAGGAACGATTCGTGCTCGGGCATCACGACCAGATGACGATGGCCCTGGTGCCGTTCGACCTCCACGACGCGCGGCGTATCGACGCGGCGCGTGCCATCCGGATCGGTAATGATGGGGCGCATCAGTCGGCGTCGGGAAGCGTGTAGGTGAACGTGTAGGCGTGCACGCCGTTCGCGATATCCAGCGTCATGCTGCCGCTCAAGCCGAGCAGTTCATCGGTGCCGGAATCCGGCACCACCGTCAGCGCGAGCTGCTGCGCGCCGGCGTGCATGGTTCCGCTGTGCTGCAGAATGAAGGTGCCGCGCCGCTCATCGACGGTACCAGTGACCCGTTCAATCGCGACGTACCCGGCGGAGCCCTTCACGGCGGTCATGCCGGTCAGCATCTGCCCCTTGCTCGTTCCCGCGATGCCCCCGCGAAAGACCTTGTCGATCGTGAGACGCCCGGTAATCACCCCATCGGCATAGTCATCCGCCGGTTGGGGGGTGAGCTTCACATCGAACGTGCCGGTCGCGCGCTGGGCCATGAATTCAGTCGGGGAGTGGGCTGCCACGACGTTACGCGCCGCTGGAATGAGCGGCTAGTCACATTCCCGGCCCGATTACAGCCCAGTTCGCTTCGCGATACCCCAGGCGAGGACGACTCCGGCCGCGTAGCTCACGAGATCACGCGAGTCGAAGCCTGAGCCGAGCACCAGCGGCCCGAGCCGGGTGGCCCGCAGCTGCTCGAGCCACGGCGCATGCCACAGCTGGCTGAACTCCACCGCCCAGCTGACGGCGAGCGCGACCGCGGCGCGCGTTGACGCCGAGCCGTTGGGCCAAAGCACCGTGACCCACCAGAACATCATCGCCGCCCAGAGTGCATCGCCGGCGATATCGCGCGCGGCGCTCGGGGCGGCGAGGCGATGAACCGCCAAGCCCGCAACGATGGTCGCGATGGCAATCGCGGCGGCTTGTGTACGCGACAGCGCAGGAGGGCGAGTCACACGTGTGGGGAGAGGTGGCGTGGCGCGGTAGGATACCACCGCGCCACACCCCCCACAACGCAGTGCGGCACCCGGGGGGAACCGGGTGCCGCTGGCAGACCGCTCGCGTATGACTCGCGCGCAGGTCCGGGAAAGGTCCTGCGAGCGGGCGATTACATCCGAATGCCCACGTGATCGCCGTTCTTGAGTTCGATGATCTGCGTCGCCAGATCGAGTCCGCCGGCGGGGCGCAGGAACACGCGGATCGTGTTGTCGCGCGCAATCAGCGACTTCGGGAACGTCAACGTCGTCTGCGTCTTCGCCTTCACTTCACCGAGGCGCACCGAGTACGTGCCCTGTTCGGCGTAGACAGTGACGGACCGATCGCGATCGTTGCTCACCGTGAGCGTGGTCGCCGCGAGTTCGCTGGCGTTGAGCTTCACGAGCAGGCTGTCATTCACCGCGATCCCACCTCGGGGCGGCACGAGCAGGCCAAGGCGCTTCGCGCCGCGGAGCGGGAAGGTCTGCACCGCGAGATCGGTGTCTTCGCCATCAGCGCGGGCGAACACCTTGAGAGTCGTTTCGCCGGCGACGGCCCATGACGGAATGGGCAGCGTGCTGATCTGCCCGGCCGGGACGATCCCCAGGCGGCGATCGAAGGCACCGACGCGCGCGTACACGGTGACGGCCGCGCCGCGGTCGTTCTGCACGGCGAGGAAGTTGGACGTATCGGCGGTGACCTTGGCGGTCGGGAGACGGCGGGGGGGCTGATTCTGAGCGGTGGCGACCGACGTGAGCGTCGCGAGCCCGAGCAGGATGGTGGGAAGGTGGCGCATCGTCGGATCCTCCAGAGTGAAGGCGCGGCGCCGGCGTGGTGGGGGCACCGAAGGAGGTGCCAGACGCCCGGCGAAAACCGCGTCGACTGTGCCCGCACCGATCCGAACCGATTCAGAGGAGCACATGTGGAAGATCGATTTCCCCAGCCGCAGGGAAGTAGGGGAAATGCGGGACTTGCGGTGTCGTTACCCTACCCTGATGGCGGGTTTCGCGTAATCGCGTATCGACATGCGAATCAGCGGTTTGGCGGCCCGTGTCAGGCCCATTTTTTCTTCGTGTACGCGTAGCTCGCCTTCACCATCTGCGCGAGCACTTTCTCATCAACGTCGGCGAGCGTCTTCACGTACACGCACGCCTTGGCCGTCTTGTGCTTGCCGAGCTTGGCCAGCAGCTCGTCGCGCTTCGGGAACTCGCTCGAGAGATAGAGGGCGATCTCCGTCGCGCGCGACGAAAAGCCCACGAGGCACGAGTCCCCTTCGCGGCCGCTGTCGTACACGTAGTGGTAACTGCCGAAGCCGACGATGGCCGTGCCCCACATCGTGGCGGGCTCGCCGGTGGCTTTGCTCATGAGCGCGGCGAGTCGCTCACAATCGGCGCGACGCGTCTCCTGCTTGATCGCCGCGAGATAGCTCGCGACGCTCCCCTTCGTGGCTTTCGTCTTGTTCTCGGCCATGTGGGCTCCGGATGAGGATGCTGGTGATTGCCCCGACTAGCGCGCCAACGCGTCGCGCCAAGGCGCGAACTCGTTGTACAACCGCTTGACCAGCGATTCGCTGAGCGTGGTCTTCGACGGCGCGCCGCGCGTGGCGTCCTTCACCACCAGCTCGATCCGTGGCGATGAGCCATCATCGCGGGGCACGAACGCGGTGGGCGGCACCACGGCGGCGAAGCCATTGAACACCGGCTTCTTGCCCCCCTGCTGGGCTTCCGGATTGGCAACCGCGGGAATCACGGCGCCGCTCTCGAGGGACACCGGTTGGCCGTCGCGCAGCAGCTCCACGCTCGTCACATCGCCCTTCTTGAAGTCCACCACGCCATCCGGATCGAGCTTGGGCCACGGCGACCGATCGGGCATCACTTCCAGGACGTACACCGCACGTCGAGCCTGCACGGTGCGGCTCCACGCACTCCACCGCTCGATCGGATCGGCGAGCTCGTAGCTGCTCCCATCGGGGCGCTTGAAGCCGTTCTTCCAGCTCGCCACCTGATCGGCGCGCCACACACTCATCGGCGCCGGCATGACGGTGACCCGCATGTCGTCGAAGCGCACCTGATGGGCCTTCACATCGATGCCCTTGTCGATCATCGCGCGGAGTGGCGCCTCGGGATACCGCGCCCGTGCCGCCGCCACCGCCGCCGCACTGTCGGCCGCCGCCTTCGCGCGCTTGGCGGCATTGAGTTTGGCCGTGTCGTCCTTGGCCTTTCGACTGGTGTCTGCCGACGGCTTGCCGCCCTTGGCTGACGCGGCCGCTACGGTCGGCGCGGCCGTCGGTGTGCCAGCCGTCGGTGTGCCAGCGGTCGGCGCGGGCGCGGGTGCTGCGCCGCTGGCGAGTGCCGCCGAATCACCGGGGACCGGCGCCGCGGCCATCGTGTCCGCGGCCGGGACTTCCGGCGATCGCCCGCGATTGACCGTCCAGAGCGTGGTCGCCACCGACAGCGTCACCACGCCACCAATGACGAACGGCCACCGTGCCTTGGGCGGTGGTGGCGGCAGCACCGGCGAGCCGCCGGACACCACTGGGACGCTGCCACTGCGCGACACGATGGAGCGTTCCCCCGAGCCGAGCGCGCCCGGCGTGCGCGCCACGACGCCGGCCGCGCGCGTTTCGAGCGCATGTCGGTACATCTCGGCGGTCTGCGTGGGCGTCATGCTGCTGATCGCGCGCGACAACCCTTCGGCAAACTCCAGCACGGTCGCGTAGCGATCGCCCGGCTCTGGCGAGAGGGCCTTGTTGAAGACCCCCTGCAGCGCTTCCGGCCACTCGATGTCCACGCGCGCATCCTGCAGCGACTGTGGGCGGCTGGTTAGCCGGAGAATGAGCGACTCCTTCGTGCTCTCGGCGGGAAACGCCTGCTTGCCCGTCAGTGCATAGAACGCCACCAGTGCCAGCGAGTACTGATCGCTGCGCGTATCGAGCGCCTCACCCGCCAGCTGCTCGGGCGACATGTACTGCGGCGTGCCCACGGCAAAGCCGGTACGCGTGACCTTCTGCTCGCCGCTGCCATACGTGCGCGCAATGCCGAAGTCCACGAGCTTCACGAGATACGTCCCGTCGGCGCGCCGCCCAAGCATGATGTTGTCGGGCTTGATGTCGCGGTGCAGCATGTTCATCTCGTGCGCCGCGTGGAGCCCGTCGGCCGCCTGGCCGATGATGTCCGCGGCGACTTCCGGATGCAGCGCCTCACGCGCGAGGAGATCCGCGAGCGATCCGCCGTCCACATACTCCATGGCGAGATACACGACGCCGTCGGCCGTCTCGCCGAAGTCGAAGATCGACGCGATGTTCGAATGCGACAGCTGGCTCGCGTTCTCGGCTTCGCGCGTGAACCGCTGCAGCGCTTCCGGCTCATGCACGAGCGCCGGCCGCATGATCTTGATGGCGCTCTTGCGACGCATGCGGACGTGCTCGCCCAGATACACCTGGCCCATCCCGCCTTCGCCAATGCGCGATTCGATGCGATAGCGCTCGGCGATCACGGTGCCCACCAGATCGGCGCTCTGCCCGGCGCGAATCAGACGTGTGCCATCCTTGGCGCAGAAATCGACGGCGTCGTCATACGTGTCGCCGCAACGCGGGCAGATCTTGGGCTGGGTCACGCAGGAGAGCAGGTGTGGGCCACGAACAGTCCGGATCGCCGGAAATGTAGCGGCGTGCACGCCCGCCGAGAGCGGCCTCGGCCATTCTGTTTTGGCGACTTACCGATCGAGCAGCACGCCCGTGTAGCGCATCTCGTTGGTGGCCACGAACCCCAGCGTTTCGTAGAGCGGGCGCCCCTCCGCGGAGGCGTGCAGCACCAGCCGCTGGACCGGCATGGCCCGCACGTCGTCGATGAGGCGGGTCATGAGCGCACCCGCGACCCCCCGCCGGCGCCAGGCGGGGTCCGTGTAGACGTTGATCACGATCGCCTCCCGGCCGTCCATCACCGCGGGGCCGGTGGGCCGGTCCACGACCCGCGGCAGGATCCGCCGATGCTGGATCCCCGCACCGGCGATCACCTGCGCCGGCGCGTCGGCGGGCACGGCCAGCCATCCCACGTACTCACCGGCCGGCAGCGCGGTGGCGAGATAGTCCGTCGTGGCGTCCACCAGCGACGTGCGGAGCGCCTCGGGCATCGTCCCCATGTCGATGAACATCTGGGCCCGATGGTGCGCGATCGTGGCGATGTCGGCGATCGTCGCCAGGCGGATGGTGAAAGGCGGCATGCGACATTCTACCACGGTGGGACCGAAACGGATCGCGCCCGCGGCACACCGACTGGTGCGCCGCGGGCGCGTGTCCGACAGGGCCCGCCTTACTTCATCGGCGACGTCACCACATCCGTCTCGCTGGCATCGATCAGCGTCCCCGAGCGGGACCAGAGCTCGGCGCGCACCCGGTACGGCGTGCTGTACTTCACCTGCGGCCCTTCGAAGTCGATCATGGTCGAGAGGCCGAGGTTCGGGTAGTCGAGCTCCACGAGACCGGTGTTGAGGTTCGTGATCTTGAGGTGCACGGTGCCGCCCTGTCCGCAGTCTTGAGCGTCCTGCGCGGCCCACAGCGCCGCGTAGTTGACCCAGTAGCCCACCGTGGCCGTCTCGTGAATGAACGGCGTGCAGGGGAGCGGATTCGTCATGTCCACCAGCTGCGACGCGGTCGCGATGACCGTGCCGTCGTTCCCGTTGATGGCCCGGGCGTCCACACGATAGGTGGTCAGCGTGTACGGGAGCGACCAGATCGCGATGGTCCCTGCGAGGTCAGGCACCGACTGCCACACCACGAAGCCCGTCGCGAGATCGGTGGCGCGCATGTTCACCTGCTTCTTGGAGTAGCAGGACGTCACGACATAGGTCGCCGAGAAGCTGTTGCCGGCGAGTGACTCGGTGCCGGTCGCGTTGATCGAGAGGGAGTTGGTGCACGTCTTCCCGCCGCCGCCGCCGCCACCGCCACCGCTTCCACCCGTCGATGTGGATCCGCCGCCGCCCGATGACGTCGAGCCACCGCCGCCGCTCCCGCCGGAGAGTCGAGCGACCGCATCGGGCCCCGACACCGCATCACCACTGCACGCGGCGAGCAGCATCGCCGTGACGAGACCACTGCTGACCATTCGAAGAGCACGGACCATGATGCACCTTGTCGTTGAAGATCGCGGGGCGGGTCCGCGTGTCCTCTCTCAAGGCATGGTGCAGGCCACGGCCGTGTTCGGCGCGCCCGGCGTTTCAATCTGTTGTGCCGTATACGCTTAGCGCACAGCCGGCAGGGCTGGGCGCCAGCGCCGGCGGCACCATCCCATTACACCCTCTCACGTTTCGTGACAGCAGGCGCGCCACGGTCGCCTATCGCCGCCCCGACAGATCCCGCTCCACCTGCGCCAGGTATTGCCGCGCCACCTCGCTACCGGGCGCAAGCGCCGCGGCGCGCTGGAAATGCTCGCGCGCCTCGATGAGGTTGCCCTGCTGCGCCAGAGCGACGCCCCAGTTGAGGTGGGCATCGGCATAGTCCGGACGAATCGCGACCGCGCGGGCGTAGTGCGCAAGCGCACTCGCCGCATCCCCGCGTCGCACGAGCGCGTTCCCCCAGTTCACTTCCGCGTTTGCATTCTGCGCATTGAGCTGCACGGCGCGCGCCAGATGACGCACCGCGCCGTCGAGATCACCCGTCTGCATCAGGGCGCCTCCAAGATTCGCTTCGACATCGTCGCGCGTGGAATCGACGGCCAGCGCGCGCGTCAGCATCTGGATGGCCTCGGCCGGCTTTCCTGCCGTATTCAGGGCGACACCCAGATTGGCCAGCGCCGGCCCGAACGTCGGCCGCAGTTCCACCGCGCGCGCATAGCGCGCGACCGCCTCCTCAACGCGCCCGGCCGCCAGCAGCACATTGCCGTAATTGTTATGACCGTGGGCACTCTCTGGCTCCACTGCGAGCACGCGTAGCCAGAGCGCCTCGGAGTTCTGCCAGTACGCCTGCTGTTGCCACGTCACGGCCGCGAGAGCCGCGACCACCGGCAGTGCCAGCAGCGGTGCCGCACGCAGGCGCGACCAGAGCGTGAGCACAGCGCCACCCGCCAGCAGCGCCAGCGCAAACGACGCGTTGTACGTGTTCCGGTCGGCCGTGATCTGCGGCCCGCCCTGATGCAACCCGAGCAGCGGGAAGATGATCACGCTGAACGCCAGAAGCGCCACCACCACACCCGGCACCCGGCGATACAGCCACCACCCCGCCACCCCACTGAGCACCACCACCGCCCCCGCCACGACAAAACGCGTCGCCAGCGGATCGAGCGGCTCCGGCATCAGATAGAGCGGCGAGAGCCCACTCGGCCACACCGTCTTGGCGAGATAGAAGCACCAGCTGTAGAGACTTACCGCGATCTTGCCGGTGATTGGGAGCTGCGGATAGGCGAGCCCACGCAGCGCGACCACCGCAAAGCCCACCGCCAACACGCCAAAGGGCGCGAGCACCCGGAGGGCGCGCTGCCACGCGGCGCGCGACCAGCCCGCCTCGCCGCCGATCTGCCCCAGCGGCATCCACCAGAGCAGCGCCATCGCGCCCGGTACGGTGACGGCGGTGCCCTTGGCGAGCAGCGCGGCCACAAAACTGCCCAGGGCCAGCGCATACCACGCGCGCGCCCGCGGCCCGCCATCCGCGAATCGGACAAAGGCGATGAGTGCGCCGAGGTAGAACATCCCCGACAGCACATCACGCCGCTCGGTGATCCACGTGACCGACTCCACGCGCAGCGGATGCACCGCGAACGCCAACGCGCCGATGGCCGCCGACACCGGCAGCGCCAGTGGAGACGCCGCAGCGAGGCGCGCGCGCGACGAGCCGGCGGGACGCGCAAGGACGTCGATACCGAGCTGCGTGAGCAACACGGCATTGATGGCATGGAGCAGAACATTCGTCGCGTGATACCCTGCCGGCTCCATGCCGAACAGCAGGTAGTTCGCACCGAGTGTCATCCACGACAACGGAATCCAGATGCCGAGGTGGAAGCTCGTCCACATCCACCGCAGCTGCTCAGCGCCGAGTCCGCGGAAGTTCGGGTTCAGCAGGAAGTTCGTGTCGTCATCCCACGTCACCCAGTCGGCGCCGAGTGATGGCCAGAAGACCGCGGCCACCACACCGGCGACGACGAGATACAGGAGTGCCCGACGCAAACGATCCGCTCCCACTGCTTACTTCGCGCGCATCCAGCGGTCTTCGAGTACCTGCACGGCGTTCGTGTACGTCTTCCCACCCACCGTGAGCGATGCGGTATAACTCCCCGGCGCCGCCGAGGTGGGCGCTCCCCCTCGTCCACCCGCCGCTGCCCCCGTGCAGCTGCGATCCCCCGCCGAAGCCACCGGCTGCACCGCCGCAGCCGCCGGCTGCGCCCCCGCAGTTCCCGCAGTCCCAGCTCCCGCCGTTCGAGCTTCCGCAGTACGGGCTTCCGCAGTACGGGCTTCCGCCGTTACCGACGGTCCAGCCCCACCCCGCCCCGCCGGTGCCGCCGCCAGCATCGGTGCCCCCAACGTCCACTGCACCCGATTCATCCCCGCCACGCCCTTCACCGTCTGCTCGCACACCGCCCGCCCGGTCGCATCCGCAATGCGCAGCGTCGCCTCGGCCGCGTTCTTGAGCCAGAAGTGAATCGCCGTCCCGCGCGCGGGGTTCTCCCCTTCGAATTCCTTCTCGCCACCCGTGTAGATGTCGAGCGTAAAGTCGTTGAGGTAGGCCACGGCCGGTCGCACATCGAAGAGATGCGCCTCACTCGCACGCACTGCCGGCGTGAGCTGCTGCAGCGGCGTGATGTCGTCGGCGATCCAGATGCTGCGGCCATGCGACGCGACGATCAGATCGCCGTCGCGCGGATGCACCAGGATCTCATCCGTCCGCACGGTGGGATAGCCAGTCATGAACTTGTCCCACGTGGCGCCGGCATCGAGGCTGATGTAGATGCCGAACTCGGTGCCGGCGTAGAGCAGGTCGGGGTTCTTCGGGTCCTCGCGGATCGTCTGCACGTTCCCCGAGCGCGGCAGCCCGGTGCTCACCGACTTCCAGGTGGCACCGTAATCGCGCGTGACGAACACATACGGCGTGAGATCGTCGCTGCGGTGGCCGTCGATGGACACGTAGGCGGTCGCGGCGTCGAAGTGACTGGCCTCGATGCGCGAGATCCAGTACGGGTTGTCGCCGGTGAGCGCCTTCGCCGGGAGCCCGGTGATGTTCTTGCCGACTTCCGTGAAGCTCACGCCGTTGTCGCGGCTCACCTGCAGGTTGCCATCATCGGTACCCGCCCACACCACGCCGGGGCGTACCGGTGATTCGCGAACGGCGATGATCGTGCTGTAGCTCGTCATGCCGTCATTCTTGCTCGCCTGCGGCTTGGTGCCCGGCACGCCCATCACGCTGATCGTGCAGCGATCGACCTGCTTGGTCAGATCTTCACTCGCATACCACAGGTCGCCCTGATTGGTCGAGCGGAACAGGCGATTGCCACCGAGCCAGACCACGCTCGGGTCATGCGGCGAGAGCTGATACGGTGTGTTCCAGTTGAAGCGGTACGTCTCGCCCGGCTTGCCGTTGATCACATTGGCCGCACCGCCGCCGCGCCCGCCGAAGCCGCCGCCCGGTGCCGCATTCGCGCCCGGGGTGGGCGGCGGGATGATGCGACCATCGACACACGACCCCGGCGCCGGCGTGGCCGCCGCACCGTTCGCGCCCCCACGACCGGCCGGCGGGGCGATCGGGCGAATGCTCTTCACCGCGCCCGTCGTCAGATCCGTCTTGATCGTGTTGCCGTCCTGCGACTCGGTGAAGATGAGCGTCGGATCCATCGGCGACACCGCCGTCTGGAAGCCGTCGCCACCACCGAAGCGATGCCAGGCAAAGTTGCGGATGCCATTGCGGCTCCGCTGCGCGCTCGGCCCGCCCCAGCTGTCGTTGTCCTGCAAGCCGAAGTAGACGTTGTAGGGGCGCTCCATGTCGGCACTCACCCAATAGGCGAGGCTCGTCGCCATCGTCTTCACATACTCCCACGTCTCGCCCTGATCCCAGCTCACGGCAAAGCCGGCATCGCTGCCGCGCATGATGTGGTCGGGGTTCGCCGGGTCGATCCAGAAGGCGTGCTGGTCCACGGTTTCGTTGCCGAAACCCATGCCGCTGTCGATCGGCGCAAAGCTGCGCCCGCCGTCGACGCTTTTGGCGGCGCGCACATTTGCCAGATAGACGCGCTGCGGATTGGTGGGATCGATGCGGATGTTGCTGAAGTACATCGGCCGCCCGTTGCAATTGCTCACGAGCGTCCAGCTGCGCCCCTTGTCATTCGAGCGATAGAGCCCGGGGCGATAGCGCGAGAGCGCCGGCACCTTCTTGAGACTGTCGGGCGTGTTGGCCGCAAAGCCCTTGGTGGCGCCGCCATTGCTGCACCAGTCATAGCCGCCGCGACCGCCGCCACCGCCGTTCACCACCACCGCGGAATCGGCGCCGTCAGTCTCGATCTGCGCGTACACGATGCTCGGGTTCGAGCGCGCCACATCTACCGCAATGCGCCCGAGATTCCCCGGCGGCAACCCACCGGTGGTCAGTTTCGTCCACGTCTTGCCACCGTTGTCGCTCTTGTACAGGCCGCTCCCCGGCCCCGCACCATTGAAGCAGCACCCCGTGCGGCGGCGCTGATACATGGCGGCGTAGAGCGTATTCGGGTTCGACGGATCGATTGCCAGATCGGTCGCGCCCGTGTGCTCGTCCACGAAGAGCACCTTGCTCCACGTCTTCCCAGCGTCGGTGCTCTTGAAGACCCCCCGTTCGGCGTTGGGGCCGAACAGATGACCGGTGGCCGCCACATACACCGTGTTCGAATTGCGCGGGTCGATCACCACCCGCGCAATCGTCTGCGTTTCGCGCAAGCCGATGTGGGCAAAGGTCTTGCCGCCGTCGGTGCTCTTGTAGAGCCCATCGCCGAACGTCGCCGACTGGCGGTTGTTCGGCTCGCCCGTGCCCACGTACAGCACATTCGGATCGCGCTGGTCCACCGCCAGATCGCCGATGCTGGCCGAGCCGTACTGCTCGAAGATCGGCACGAAGGTGGTGCCGGCGTTGGTGCTCTTGAACACGCCGCCGGCCGCGTAGCCGATATAGATGATGCGCGGGTCCTTTTCGTACACCGCGATGTCATCAATGCGGCCGCCCATGCTCGCCGGACCAATGGAGCGGAAGCGAAACGGCGCGAGCGCCGGGTTCGTGCTCCGATTGATGAACGCCGTATCGCGGCGCTGGATATTGGACTGCGCGGCGACAGAGGCCAGCGGCGCCAGCAGGGCAGCCGCGAGAAGCACACGGGTGGAACGCACGACGGAGCTCCGGAAGGGGGTCTCCTAATGTGCCACCGGATGTGGTTGCCGGGCCAGTTTCAGAGAACAGCCGAGAAGGGGCACGAAGACATGGGAGGCCACGAGGAAGTACTTTGTACATCGCCCCTTCGTGGCCCCCGGCCCCTCGTGCCCCTTTGCGGCAGTGTGCGGTTCCTCCTTCACCCCGGAAGCGATGTCGCTCCCCCCCTGCCCGAGCTGCAGTTCCGTGTACACCTACGAGTCTGGTACGCTGCTCGTCTGCCCCGAGTGTGCACACGAGTGGACCGCCGGCAGTGCCGAGCCGTCGAACGCGGGCCCGCGGGTGATCCGTGATGCCGTCGGTAACATCCTGCAGGACGGCGACACCGTGACGCTCATCAAGGACCTCAAACTGCGCGGCTCGTCGACCGTCGTGAAGGTCGGCACGAAGGTCAAGAACATCCGACTGGTTGACGGTGATCACGATATCGACTGCAAGGTCGACGGCATTGGGCCGATGGGGCTCAAGTCGGAGTTCGTGAAGAAGGCATGAGCGACGCCCCGTCGGAGGTGGCGATCGCGGCGGCCAGCTTTCTGCTGGCCCTGCGTCACGATGACCTTGATCGTGCCGTCGACCTGCTGCAGGCGACGCCGGCGGTCGCCCGTTTCAACGTGCATACGGCCGCGGCCGTGGGCGACGCCGAATGGGTACGCGCACTTCTCCGCGCCGATCCCACGCTGGTGTCCCAGCGCCTTCCGCATATCGAGCTCGAACCGCTGCTCTTTGCGGTGGACGAATCGCTCAAGGAGCGACTGGCCGTCCCCGCCGATCAGCGCCTCGACACCGTGCGCGCGTTGCTCGATGCCGGCGCCGATCCAAACGCCAGCGTCGCGCTGCCAGACACCGGCGACGCCATTTCGGCGCTCTACTTCCCGTGTGTGCGCAACAACGTGGCCGTCGCGCGGCTGCTCCTCGAACGCGGCGCGAACCCCACCGATGGCGAAGCGCTCTACCACGCTGCGCAGCTTGGGCACGTCGACACGCTCGACCTGCTGCTGGCCTTCGGCGCCGACTTGCATCGTGGCCCGGAGATCTACGGCAACACGCCGCTGCACTTCGTGGTCGCGCACACGCCGGAGAATCCCATCGCGTCCCAGGCGATGCGCGGCCTCCACTGGCTGCTCGACCACGGCGCCGATCCGCGCATCCCGAGCACCGGGAAGTACGTCGCGGAGGCGCACCAGGGCGAAACGCCGCTGCATCGGGCGGCGGCGGTAGGACACGCGGTCTCCGTGCTGCGCGCGCTCGTCGAGCACGGTGCACCAGTCAATGCGACGCGCGACGATGGACGCACGGCGTATCAGCTCGCGTATCGCCGCGGCCACGGCGAGGCCGCCGCGTATCTGGCGAGTGTCGGCGCGGACACCACGATCAGCGCCGTCGATGAACTGCTGGCGGCGTGCGCGAGTGGCCGAGCGGCTGATGCTCGCCGGGTGGTCGAAGCCAATCCCGGCATCGTGCAGACGCTCGGCCCCAGTGAACGCGATGCGCTCGGGCTCGCGGTTACCCGCAACGACCTCGAGACGGTGCGTCTGATGGCCGCGTTGGGTTGGCCGCTTACCGCGGAAGGCGAGTGGGGCGGCACCCCACTCCACTGGGCCGCGTGGAACGGCCGCGTGGAGATGGTGCGCCTGCTGCTCGACGCTGGTGCGCCGGTGAACGTGCGCGATACCCGCTATGGCAGCTCCCCGATCGCGTGGTGCGCGCACGGCTCGCGCTACTGCGATCGCGCGAATGACGACGACTATCCGGCCATCGTGCACCTGCTCATCGACGCCGGCGCCACGCGCGCGGAGTCGTTCAATCAGTGGAACGAGAGTCCGGAGAGCATGGCGCGGCCGAGTGTGGCGGCGGCGCTCAAGGCGCGCGGATTTGCCGTCTGACCGCCTACGCCTCCACCGGCACGAGCAGATCCGTCCGCCACTCGGCTTTGGGCGTGGTGCGCATGTCGGAGCGATAGATCTCGAGCGCCGGTCCCGATGCCACCACGTAGCCGCGCGATGGGAGTGCCTCACCCATGAAGCGCGACCACACGTCGCCCAAGAGCTCATAGCCACCGATGTGCGTGTAGCAGGCATATGGACCGCCGCTGATCCGCTGCTCCTCGAGTCCATCTGGGAGCGGCAGATCGTCCGGCACCGAAATGCCCGCGCGTGAACGCAACTCGTCGACCGGCTTGCCTTCCGGATCGTCGTCGTAGGTCGCAACCATCATCGCGCCCGGATAGGCGTACAATCCGGCGCGTCCGGCGAGACCGCCAAGCTGTTCGAAGGCGGCGCCAATCTGATTGAATGGCCCAAGATGCACTACGGTCGCCAAGCGCATCGCGGGCAGCTGCTGCAGAGTGATTTCCATCCCAGCACCTCCGGTATCACGGGGAATGAACACGCTGAGGACATCAGTCGTGTCGAAGTGAATCCCGCACGGCGCGGCCAGATGTGGCCGAGCGCGCGGGTTCTGCCGGAAGCCGGATGGTGCCTCGCCATACGCCACGCGGAAGGCCCGCGTGAACGCCTCATGCGTTTCGTAGCCTGCGGTGAACGCGATCTGCGTCACCGGCGTGGTGCTGTGACGCAGCGTGTGTGCAGCGCGTTCGAGGCGCAGGCGTCGCAGCAGCTCGAGGGCTGTCTCGCCCACCATGCCGCGAAACACACGGTGAAAGTGGAAGGGCGACAGGTGGGCCAGACGCGCCAACGCGGCGAGATCCGCCGAGTCGTCGAGATGGGTCACAAGCTGCCGCAGCACGCGCGTCACGGCGTCGAGATAGAACGTACGGGTATCCGGCTTCATGACGGCACACTATGGCGGTACAGACACCGTCGCTTGATCCTGGTTGCGGCTTATGCGGATCGGAACGGGAGTTCGAACGAGTTCAGGGCACCCACACTGCCTCGTGATGCCGTGAGCGTGCGGCGGTGATAGTCGATCTGCCCCAGATGGTACCCGAGGTGCATCACGAGGTGGGCCACGTAGTCGGCCGCCTCGTACACCCGTCCACCTTGCGGCTCGGGAAAGTCACCGGTGAGTTGATCATCGCGGAGCTCGGCCAGCACGGGGAGGACGTCCCGTTCGGTCTCGGCGATGAGCGCCAGCAGCGCCGCGCGGGACACCGGCGGGGCGCTGAACTCGAGGTCGCGCTGTCGCACGTAACCCGTGTGCCCGAGCACAGCGCCGAAATAGTGACGCAGGTTGCCGCACAGATGCCGCACGAGCACGCCCGCGGAATTGGACAGTCCTGATGGCGTGCTCCAGATCGCCTCGTCGCTGGGATACGCCTCGAGCTCGCGACGGAGCGAGCCCAGGTCACGGCGCACCAGCCGATGAACCGTCGAGGCGCGCATCAGCGTCTCCGCAGGCGCTGGCGTACCAGCAGCGCATTGCCGACCTCGCGCTCACCCGTGGCATCACTGGGGGTGTTGATGACCTGGCCATCCACCACCAGCGTCGTGCTGCCGCCGCCATCAAAGTTGAGCGCATCCCAGGCGCCGAGTGTGCGGAGCGCGTCGGCCAGTTGGCTCGTGGTCATCCCCACACTCGCGGTGGACCGTCCATCCACCACATACAGCCAGACTGTTCGCCGATCCTTCGACACGCCGATTGCTGTCCGCGGATGAGGCGCTTCGGCGTTGCGGGAGATCGTGCCTTCACGAATCGCCGCGTCGCGCGCCACGTTCACCCCGTGCTCGAGCAGGCGCGGCCACCCGCCGAGCAGCGTCGCCGGCGACTGCCCGTCGGGGAGTCGTGGGAGGGTGCTGAGCACCACGCCGACTGTGTCCCCGACCTGCACGGCCTGCCACGCGGTCGCGCGATCGCCATAGCCCGCCAGCACCGCACCGTTCGCGGGAATCATCGTGCCCGCGTTCGACACCGCCGGCGCAGCCACCACATAGCGCAGCGTGTCCCCACGGGCGCCCACCGCGCGCAGCGCCAGCTCACTGACCTTCCGCACCGAGTCCTTCGGCGCGATGTCACGCGGCGTGGTGGCTCCGAAGCGTGGCGTGTACAGCGCCGTGCTTTCGTAGGGCCCCATCGGCAACGCATTGACGGCCAGCACCGGCACCGAGGCGCCCCGCACGATCGCGCGCCCCTCAAGCACATAGCGATCCACCGCGGCGCGCCGATCGCGCCCGATGGCAACCTGTGCGTGCACGTTGTCGTACGTGTCGTAGGGCGACTGCGTGAGCATCAGCCCCTTCCACCACTCGCCCGCTGTGACCTGGTTGTTCTCCGACGCGCCGGTCTTGAGGTCGAAAAAGTCCGCATTCACCGCCACCCGCACCCGCGCGGTGGAATCGGTATGCCGCTGCGCGATGCTCGACGTGCGCTCGCGTCCATTCAAGGCATCGCGCGCATGTACCGCCAGCAGTTCGAGATCGGCCTGGCGCAGATCGATACGCACCACGTAGCTGTTCCACGGCCCGCGCGCATCCGACGCGCGCCACCACGTCAACCCCGGCGCCAACCGCGCCGGCGACGCCGCCGTCTGTGCCCACCCACTCTGCGCGGCACACATGACGGCCGCCACAACGACTCGATAGGAAGCGCCCATACCCGTAGTCCAGCTCCCGTAGTTCAGCTTCCGCATTACAGGCTTCCGCCCGACCCGCCGTTCAGACCGTCCCCACCACCGCATTCGCCCACCCCTCCAACACCACCCGCCCGTCATCCTGCGTCACCACGTCCGCCATCTCGTCTCTGAGCGAGCGAAGCGACGCGTCCTCCATCGCCCGCAGGGCCTGTCCCGCACTCGGCCCGCCCTTCGCAATGGCCCAGAACTCGTCGAAGCTCGCAAACGTGCGCGACACGCGGATGGTCTCCGATCGCACATCCCGAAGCCCCGCCGACGTCCACAAGGCGGACATCACCTCCAGCCGCGACGCCTCCGGCACCGGCGGCAGTGGCACCGTGCCGCCGCGCGCGCGAATCCGCTCGTGCAGTACATGGTACGGAAACCCGCCGCCATCCATGTCCCACATGTAGGCGCTCACCACGCCGCCGGTGCGCACCACGCGCGCCATCTCGGCCACACCGCGCGCCGGGTCGGGTACGAATGAGAGTACCAGCGGCATCACCGCCGCGTCGGCACTGTCATCCTCGCGCGGCAACGCGAGCGCGTCTCCTGCATCGAGCCGCACGGGCTTGCCGGCAAAGCGCTCGCGGGCGAACGCGAGTTGTGCTTCGGAGGGATCCACACCATGCACCGATGCCGGTGCATGGTGGTCCACAATCAGCGCCGAAAAGGCGCCATTCCCACATCCTACATCCACCCAATCCCACCCCGCCTGCGGACCGATCCACTCCAGAAAGCGCTTCCCTACCAGCTGGCTCCAGCGTCCCATGAACTGCTCGTAGGCCGCGCCGTCGTCGAAGCGAATCGGTTCCGTCATGCGTGGCTTACCGGTTGAGGCGATCCCGGCGAATCTGAACCTTCTTCCCCTTGATCTTGCCGTTCTTGAGCACGGCAATCACTTCGTCCGCCATCGCCTCCGGTACTTCGACCGTCGAATAGCCATCGGCAATCTGAATGGCGCCGATGTGGCTCGAATCGAGCCCGGCCTCGTTCGCGATCGCGCCCACCAGGTCACCCGGGCGGATGTTCAGCTTGCGGCCGGCACCAATCCAGAGCGTCGCCGCCTTCCAGGCGGTCTCCCGCTTGGGCTTCTTGCCCGTCGGCTTCCCCTTGGGCGCCTCACCGCGCGCCGCAAACCGCTCTTCATGACGCGAGGGCCGCCGCTCACCCGCCGGGAACTCGCGCGGCGCGCGCGGCGTGACCGCCGGAATCTCCTGATCTTCCTGACCGTCGTTCGCCGCCACCAGCTTCACCGCCGCTGCCGCGAGATCCATCACGTCGATCTCCGACGCGAGGCTCTCGACGATGCCGCGCCACGACTCGAGGTTCCCCTCGAGCACGGCTTCGCGCAGCGTCGCCTTCACCAGCTCACGACGATGCGCGCGCAGGTCGGCCACCGTGGGCACCTGCGCGATTTCAATCGTCTGGCTCGTCTGCCGTTCGATATTGCGCAGCAGGCGGTGTTCGCGCGGCTCGGCGAGCGTGATGGCCACGCCCTCGCGCCCCGCGCGGCCCGTGCGGCCAATGCGATGCACATAGGTCTCGGCATCGGCCGGCACATCGAAATTCACCACGTGGCTCACATGCTTCACATCGAGACCACGGGCCGCCACGTCGGTGGCGATGAGCAGGTCCACCTTGCGGCCGCGGAACTTCTGCATGACGCGGTCACGCTGATCCTGCGAGAGACCACCATGCAGCGACTCGGCGCGCAGCCCGCGGGCGGTGAGCGTTTCGCTCAGCTCGTCCACCTCGGTGCGCGTGCGGCAGAAGACGATCGCGCTCGTCGGCTGTTCGATATCCAGCACGCGGGCCAGTGCCGCCATCTTGTGGGCGCGCGACACGATGTACGCCACCTGCCGCACGCGGGCCGCCTCACCCTCGGGCACCACCTCACGCTCGACGGTGACGTGGACCGGCTTGTTCAGATGCTTCTGGGCAATGCTCGCAATGCGCGGCGGCAGCGTCGCGCTGAAGAGCGCGGTCTGACGCGACGCCGGCGTCGCGTTGAGAATCGCCTCGAGTTCATCGGCGAAGCCCATGTCGAGCATTTCGTCGGCTTCGTCGAGCACCACGCACTTGAGCGTGCCCAGCTTGAGCGTGGCGCGCTTGATGTGGTCGAGCGCGCGGCCGGGGGTCGCGATCACGACATCCACGCCACGTCGCAGCGCGCGGACCTGCAGCTCCATGCTCGCGCCGCCATACACGGCGAGCGCCTGAATGCCGAGCGGCTTGCCGTAGCGGTGCACCGCCTCGGCGACCTGCATCGCGAGTTCGCGGGTCGGCGTGAGGATGAGGACACTCGGGCCGTCCACACTGCGCTGGCCGTTCGCGATGCGCGTCAGCAGCGGCAGCGAGAAAGCCGCCGTCTTGCCGGTCCCAGTGGCCGCCTGGGCCAGAACGTCTCGCCCGTCGAGCAGGGGCGGAATGGCTGCCCGCTGTACGGGCGTCGGTTCTTCGTAGCCAAGCGCACTCAGCGCTTCGGCGATGCGGGTCTCGATGCCCAGGGCAGCAAAGCCCTGGAGCGGCGTTTCGATTTCTATAGACAAGTCGGGCACGTCAGGGGAAATGGTACGGGGTCCCATAGCCGCGCCTCACGCCGCTCGAGTCTCTCCGAAAACCGGTGTCGCCTTATTCGGGGCGAACCCTTGAATGTAGCCGGTTTGGAGCGCCCCACGGGCTTTTCCGCCTTTTTCGGGTGAACTGACCGATTAAACGCGACCGCGCACACTCAAATAGTGGTGCCAGAGCAACCGCGCGGCCACCGAACGCCACGGCGCCCATGACTCGGCCATTTGCGTCAGCGCCTCCTGCGACGGTCGCGCCGACAGTTCAAGCACAGTGTGTGCCGCATCGGCGAGCGCCACGTCCCCGTGCGGCCACACATCGGCATGCCGGAGCGCCACGAGTCGGTACACATCGGCCGTCCACGGTCCAATGCCGCGAATGCCCAGCAGCACCGCGCGCGCGTCCGCCTCCGGCATCCGCGCCAGCGCCCCGAGGGACAGCTGGCGCGAGACGATCGCCTCCGCCAAGTCCACCGCGTACCCCGCCTTTTGTCGCGTGAACCCCACGGCGCGCAGTACATCCGGCCCCGCCTCCACCACCGCGCGAGCGGTGACCGCGCCAATCGCGCCGCGCAGCCGCCGGTACACGGCCGCCGCCGACGCGAGCGACACCTGCTGCTCCAGAATGAGCTTCACCAGCGTCGCGTACCCCGGCGCCCGCACCCACAGCGGCGGTGGGCCGTGCACCTGGACAATGCGCCCGAACGCGGGGTGCCGCGCGACGAGCGCCTGCGTGCCGTGCTGCAGCGTCTCAGCGGTGATGCGCATGCGCTTTGGGATTTCGTGGGTTTCAGGGATTCCGTGGATTTCAGGGATTCCGTGGATTTCAGGGATTTCGCGGATAACTGAAACTGCATGTGAGGATTCCACGGATTTTACGGATTATTCCGCGCCAAACACCCATCCCCGTGATCCCTAGTATCCCCATTGATCCTGTTGTGCTGTTTCCGTTATCCGCGAAATCCCAAACCATCCGCGAAATCCACCGTCCAGCAAAGAGTCCCACAGACTCGCGGAACCTCTTGCCGTAATCGCGATCGCGCCGGATTCTAACCCAGCCCACGTCCTCTCACGGAACCAAGCATGGCCACGACCCGCCGCGACTTCATCACTAGCGCCGCCACGACGGCCGCCGCGCTGACGCTCTCGCCCATCGCCGAGCGCGGCGCCGAGGCGCTCGAAGCCGCCGCGCCAGCGAATCCGGTGCTCGAGCATGAGCGTCGGATGCTGAAGGCGCACCCGGTCCCGCTGGAGCGCGTGCGTCTCACCGGCGGCCCGCTCAAGCGCGCGCAGGACGTGACCATCGCCTACCTGCTCGCGCTCGACCCCGATCGGATGCTCGCCGCCTATCGCACGCAGGCCGGGCTCCCCACCACCGCCAAGCCACTCACCGGCTGGGACGGCACCGGGCGTAATCTCACGGGGCATATCGCCGGTCATCATCTGTCGGCGGTGTCGCTCATGTACAAGGCCACCGGTGATGCGCGCTTCAAGCAGCGCGCCGACTATCTGGTGAAGGGCTTGGCCGAAGTGCAGGCCAAGAACGGCGATGGCTACTGTGGCGCACTCGAGGGGCTGCGCGATGCGTTTGCGCGCGTGAGCAAGGGCGACATCAAGAGCGGCGCGTTCGACCTCAATGGCCTCTGGTCGCCATGGTACACGCTGCACAAAACCTTCGCCGGCCTGCGCGACGCGTATCGACACACGGGTAACCTGCAGGCGCTCACCGTGGAGAAGGGATTCGCCGCGTGGGCCGAGGGGGTGATCAAGCCGCTCAGCGACGACCAGGTGCAGAAGATGCTGCTCACCGAGTTCGGCGGCATGAACGAAGTGTTCGCCGACCTGTACGCAGATACCAACGACCCGCGCTGGCTCAATCTGTCGCTGCGCTTCGAGCACCACGCGTTCACCGAGCCCCTCAAGCGCCATCAGGACAACCTCTCCGGCAAGCACGGCAACTGTCAGATCCCCAAGCTCATCGGCTCCGCCGCGCGCTACGGCTACACCGCCGATCCGCAGGACATCATGGCCGCGAGCTTCTTCTGGGACCGCGTGGTGCGGCATCACAGCTACGCCACGGGCGGGCATGGTCTCGCCGAGTACTTCGGCCCGCCCGATGCGCTCGCGCCGCGCGTGGATGGCCGCGCCGCTGAGACGTGCAATGTGTACAACATGCTCAAGCTCACGCGGCGCCTGTTCGCCTTCCGCCCCGATGCCGCGTACGCCGACTTCCACGAGCGCGCGCTCTTCAATCACATCCTCGGCTCCATCGAGCCCGACGAAGGACGCACCAGCTACATGGTGCCGGTTGGGCGCCGCGAGCAGCAGGAGTATCAGGACATGCAGCGCGACTTCACCTGCTGCGTGGGAAGCGGTATGGAGAGCCACGCGCTGCACGGGCTCGGCGTCTGGTACGAAAGTCGCGATACGGTCTGGCTCAACCTCTTCGTGCCGAGCACGGCGACGACCACGATGGTGCCGGCGCAGTTCGCACTCGACACCGGCTTCCCCGACGGCGATAGTGCCACCGTCACGGTGACTGTCACGAAGCCGACCGCGTTCACGCTTGCGGTACGTCGCCCACTCTGGGCCGGCGACGGCTTCCGCATCGCGGTGAACGGCGAGAACCTGCCGCAGCCATCGGTCGCGTCGTTGAATGATCCCGTGGCCGGCGGCCGCGCCGGTGGGGTGGGGAACGAAAGCGAGCACGGAGCGAGCACCTATGTGCGTCTCACGCGCACCTGGAGGAGCGGTGACACCGTCAGCATGCAGATCCCCAAGACGGTGACACTTGAGCCCACGCCCGATGACCCTTCGGTCGCGGCCTTTCTGTGGGGCCCGCTGGTGCTCGCCGCCGATCATGGCCCGCGACGCACCGGCCGCGAGAACAACGAAGCCAACGAGAACGCCGCCCAGGAGTTCGGCAGTCTGGGCGCGGTGATGGTGAGTGCGTCGCGCTCGCCGGCCGACTTGCTGGCGCCCGTGGCCACCGGCGAGTTTCGCACCCGTGGCGTGATGCGCGTTCCCGGCGGCAGTGGCAGCGATGCGGATGTCACCTTCCGCCCGTTCTATCGCACGCACAAGCGAACGTATGGCATCTACCAGGATGTGCTGACGCCGCAGGAGTTCGAAGCACGCACCGTGGCCCTTGCGCGCAGCAAGGCGGCAGCCGAGGCACTGGAGCGCGCGACGATCAGCAAAGTGGCCTTCGGCGATGCCGCCGCTGAAGCCGCGCTGAAGTATCGAAGCGAACCCGCCGACCGCCCCGTGAGCCGCGCGAACCGCCGAACTGGCCGCGGCGGCGCCGGGTTCTTCGAGTACACCATGCCGAGCGACGCGACCGCCGCACTGGCGCTGGTGGTGACGTACTTCAACGACCCCGGGCTGCCGGCACCCATCGGCGACTTCGCGATTCGTGTGGACGGCACCCAGGTCGTGGCCCCGAAGCCGAATCCGCACGCGTCGGGCTTCTACGACGCCACCTACGAACTGCCTGCGGAGCTCTCACGTGGCAAGTCGGTGCTGACCGTGCGCATTGAAGGCGCGCGCATCGTACCTATTTACGGGCTTCGGGTGGTGCGCCGGTAGACGGGCGCGTGCTCTACGTGGAGGGATGTGAACTGATCACACAGAGGACACTGAGCCACAGAGAACACAGAGGCGCGCTTCGATCGATTCGAAACGCGCCCCAGTGACCTCTGTGACTCTGTGTCCTCTGTGCGATCAGTTCAAAAAATCG
Source organism: Gemmatimonadaceae bacterium (assembly GCA_019752115.1). Lineage (NCBI taxonomy): Bacteria > Pseudomonadati > Gemmatimonadota > Gemmatimonadia > Gemmatimonadales > Gemmatimonadaceae > Gemmatimonadaceae bacterium. Next base: position 15,997 of record JAIEMN010000042.1, on the reverse strand, counting down.
CACCGAGCTACGCCGCGCCGAGCCCGGTCATGAGCCGCAGCACCGCATCCTGCGTTGCCGCCTCACGCGACAGCTCGCCGCGCAGCGACCCCTCACGCAGTACCAGCACGCGCGACGCGAGGCCGAGCAGCTCGGGCAGCTCCGACGAGATCAGCAAAATCGCCGCCCCCTCCGCCGCGCGCTGGGCGATCCACGCATGCAGTTCCGCCTTGGCACCGACATCCACGCCGCGGGTCGGTTCATCGAGGATGAGGATCTCGCTCGATGCCGTGAGCCACTTGGCCAGCACGACCTTCTGCTGATTGCCGCCGCTCAGGCTCGCGACCGTGATCTCTCCACCGCGGCGGAACGCCACCCGACCAAAGGCCGCGTCCACCGCTCGCGATTCCGCCGCGCGATCCACCAGCCCGGCCTTCGCAAAGCGCCGCAGAATGGGCAGCGTGGAGTTCTCGCGCGCCCGCATGCCAAGCACGAGCCCCTGCTTCTTGCGGTCCTCGGGCACGAACCCGATGCCGAGCTTCACGGCATCCTGCGGCGTGCGGATCTGCACGCGCGCGCCATCCACGAACACATCGCCCGTCGCGCGCGCGTCGAGCCCGAAGATCGCGCGCGCCACCTCCGAGCGCCCAGCACCCACGAGCCCCGCGAGCCCCACGATCTCGCCCGCGCGCACCGCAAAGCTCACCTCGCGAAAATGCCCCGCGCTCGAGAGCCGCGCCACACGCAACCGTTCGGCGCCCAGCGCATGCTGCACCGGCGGCGCCACATACGCCTGCAGTTCGCGGCCGATCATCTGCCGCACCAGCGCCGCCTCGTCGAGCGACGTGGTGGGCTGTGTGGCCACATGCTGCCCGTCGCGCAGCACCGTGATGTGGTCGCACAACGCGAAGATCTCCGGCATGCGGTGCGACACGAACAGCTGCGTCACGCCACGATCCCGCAGCGAGCGGATCAACGCATACAGCGCCTCGGCTTCCGTCTCGCCCAAGCTGCTGGTCGGCTCGTCAAAGATGATGACCTTGGCGCCGGCGCCCACGGCGGCGGCGATCTGCACCACCTGCTGCTCCGCCACACTCAGCGACGACATGGCACGCGCGGGATCGATCGACGCCCCGATGGCGCTCAGCAACTCGCGCGCCCGCGCTCGCAGCGCCGCGGTATCCACGAAGCCGAACTTTCGCGGCAGCACACCGAGCGACAGGTTGTCGGCCACCGTAAGGTTCTCGCAGAAGGCGAGCTCCTGATGCACCATCGCCACGCCGGCGGCGAGCGCGTCGCGCGGCGTGGCGAAGTGGACCGCCTGCCCATCCAGCTCGATCGTCCCTTCGTCGGCGTGATGAATGCCGGCGAGAATGCGCCCCAATGTGCTCTTCCCCGCACCGTTCTCACCGCAGATGGCGTGACAGCTCCCCACGCCCACCTCGAAGCTCACATCGCGCAGTGCGACGTTGCCGGGAAAGCGCTTGGTGATGCCGCGAAAGCGGATGCGGGGAGTGCTCACAACCAACGAGTTACTTGGGCAGCGCGAGGTACTTCGGATCCACGTCGGAGAAGCCCCAGTCCTTGAGCTGCTTGGCCCACGCGCCGAGGTTGTCCTTCGAGACCTTCACCAGGTCCATCTGCACCTTGTCGCCCACCGGCTGCTTCTTGTAGACGTGGTCGAAGATGGTCTTCACCGACACGTAGCCCCAGTTGAAGACCGGCTGCGCAAAGAGCACCGGCGCGAGCCCGCTCTCCACGTATGGCAGCTGCGCCGGGAGCGCGTCGATCGCCACGATCTTGACCTTCTTGGGGTCGAGGTCGGTGAGCAGCGTGCGGGTAAAGAGCGGCCAGCCCCCCACCATCGCGTACCCCGAGATGTCCGGATACGCATTCTTCACGCGCAGCACCTCGGCCGCGGCGTCCTGCGGCGTTTCGGCGTGGTAGAACGCATCGACGATGGTGATGCCCGGGTACTTCTTGGCCGTCTCCCGCACTCCCTTCACGCGCGCCTGCAGGTTGAGCGCGTTCTGGTTGCCGGCGAAGATCGCCACCTTCCCCTTGCCCCCCATCTGCGCCGCGAGCTCGTCCATGATCTGCTCGCCCATCTTCACATCGTCGCCACCATAGAAGGTGAAGCGCTTGGAGTCGGGCACATCGCTGTCGAACGTCATCACCGGCACGCCACGGTCCACGGCTTCGTTCACGGCGCCACGCACCTTGCCGGCGTCGCTCGCCGACAGAAGAATCGCGTTCGCGCCCGAGTTGGCCGCCTCCGCAATACGCTGCGCCTGCACCGAACCGTCCTCGTTGGGCGGCGTCAGCCAATCGATCTTGACCGTCACCCCTTCGCTCTTGGTGAGCTCCGCGGCGGCCGCCTCAGCGCCCTGCCGCCCGGAGAGGAAGACCGGGTTCGTGGAGCTCTTGGCGATCATCGCGATCGTGAACGTCTTGCTGCTGCCACCAGCGGCCGCCGCGCCCGAGGCACCCGCGCCGCCTTCCGTCTTGCCACCACACGCGGCCACGGCGGCCAGCGCTCCGAACGCCACGAGCGGGCGAACCCGCGAAAACACGCCTGCCATAGATCGCTCCAGTAAGAGTCGTGCGGCCGTCAGGCCGCGCGGGACAACCGATTCTGCAACGCCTTCATGCCGCGCTGATCGAGCACCACCGCCACGATCATCGCCACCCCAATGATGATCCACTCGTAGTTCTGATCGAGATGCAGCGTGCGGATGGCCTGTCGCATCGTCACGATGAGAATGGCGCCGAGCATCGCGCTCAGGGCGCTCCCCTTGCCGCCGCTCAGCGACGCACCACCGACCACCGCGCTGGCCACCACGTACAGCTCATAGCCGTTCGCGTCGCTCGAAGTGGCCGACCCATAGAACGCCGCGCCCAGAAACGCCGCCGCGCCGGCTGCCAGGCTCGAAAGCACGAACACGCCCAGCGTGATGCGCGGCACACTGAGCCCGCTGAAGCGGCTCGCTTCGGGATTGCCACCCACCGCGAGAATGTGGCGGCCGGCCACGGTGCGCGAGAGATAGATGCCACCCGCCGTGGTGACCGCGAGCATGGCCAGCAGCGGGACCGGATAGAGCGCGGTCCCGAGGCCGAGCGGCGCCTTGGCCACCGCGGTGAGCGCCTCCGGCACCAGAATGCTTTCGGCGCGGCTGATCACGAACGCAATGCCGCGCACGATCCACATCGTGCCGAGCGTGATGATGAACGGGTGCACGCCAAGCCCGATGACCATCACGCCGTTGATCAGGCCACAGATGAGCCCCACGGCCAGGCAGGTCCCGAGCCCCACGAACACGGCGGCGGCCGGGGCCATCGGCCCCATGGCACGCAGGATCATCGCCATCGCCACACCGGCCAGCGCGTACACCGCGCCCACACTGAGATCGATGCCGCCGGCGATGATCACCAGCGTGGCCCCCACGCCCATGATGGCGAACGCGCTGGCGTCGGTGGCCATCTGAATGAGCGTATAGCGATTCAGAAAGTTGTTGACCGTCTCCCCCGTCTTGGGATCGGGGTGTGACCCCGCGGCCAGCGTGAGCGCCGTGGCCAGCAACACCAGCACCAGCACCAACCCGAATTGCGGCGAGCGCACGATGGCCTGCAGCAGGCCGGATTCCGAAGGCGACGCGGGTGGGGTGGCGGACACGATGCGGCGGGTAAAGGCAGGGGGTGGCGAGCGGCTCAAAGATAGGGCCGTGCAACGGAGCCAGCCATGGCGCCGCGTGGGGCCCCACGGTAATGTCTGCCCCAACTTCTTCCCTTCGCCATGCGCCTGACCAAGCTCACCTCCAAGGTTGGCGGCAAAGCCGCTTCTGCCTCCGCTGCAAACGGTTCCACGGCCCGCAAGACGCCCGTCCGCCCACCCGCCCCGCGCGTCACCCTCGGCATCATCGTGGGCAACCGCGGCTTCTTCCCCGGCCACCTGGCCGCCAAGGGGCGCACCGAGATGCTCCGGGCGCTGGAAGAAGAAGGGATCGACGCCGTGATCATCGACGCCGCCGCCACCAACCATGGCGCCATCGAAAGCCGGGACGAAGCCAAGGCCTGCGCCGCGCTCTTCAAGGCGAACGCGAGCCGTATCGACGGCATCGTGGTGACACTCCCCAACTTTGGCGACGAGCGCGCCGTGGCCGACACGATCCGCCTCTCTGGGCTCAGCGTGCCGGTGCTCATCCATGCCACGGCCGACGATCCGGCCAAGATGCTCATCGACAACCGCCGCGATGCCTTCTGCGGCAAGATGTCGGTGTGCAACGTGCTCTCGCAGTACGGCATCGCCTACACGCTCACCTCGCAGCACACGCAGCGCCCCGAGTCGGAGAGCTTCCGCGCCGACCTCCGTCGCTTTGCCGGGACCTGCCGCGTGGTGAAGGGGCTCCGCGGCGCGCGGGTCGGCGCCATCGGTGCACGGCCGGCCGCGTTCAAGACCGTGCGCTACAGCGAGAAGCTCCTCGAAGCGCATGGCATCTCGGTCGAGCCCATCGACTTGAGCGAGATCATGGGGCGTATCGGTCGCCTCAAGAACAGCGACAAGGACGTGAAGGCCAAGCTCGCCGAGATCCAGGCGTACGTCGATACGTCTGATGTAGACGACGCCGCGCTCCTCAAGATGGCCAAGCTCGGCCTGGTGATGGACCGCTGGATGAAGGAAGTGGACGTGTCGATCAGCGCCATCCAGTGCTGGACCAGCATGGAGGAGTTCTTCGGCGTCGTCCCCTGCACCGTGATGTCGATGCTGAGCAACGCCAACCTGCCGAGCGCCTGCGAAGTGGACGTGATGGGCACGCTCAGCATGCACGCGCTCACGCTCGCGTCCACGACGCCGGCCGCGCTCCTCGACTGGAACAACAACTACGGCGACGACCCCAACAAGGCCGTCTGCTTCCACTGCAGCAACCTGCCGCTCGATTTCTTCGAGAAGGCGAAGATGGACTATCAGGAGATCATCGCCGGTACGGTGGGCAAGGACAACACCTGGGGCACCGTGGTGGGCAAGGTCAAGGCGGGCCCGATGAGCTTCGCGCGCTTCAGCACCGACGAACGCGCCGGCGTGATCAAGGGCTATGTGGGCGAGGGCGCCTTCACCAAGGACCGCCTCCGCACCTTTGGCGGTGCGGGCGTGGTGGAGATTCCGCAGCTCCAGCTGCTGCTGCATCACATCTGCCGCCACGGCTTCGAACATCATGTGGCCGCCACCTTCTCCCATGTCGCCGACGCCGTGCACGAAGCCACGGTGCGCTACCTCGGCTGGGACGTCACCCGCCACGGCTGAGCGAGACCACACGATGGGCATCGTAGCCGGTGTCGACTTCGGCACCTTGAGTGTGCGCGTGTCCATTGTGGATGCGCAGCGGGGCGTGATCGGCTTTGGCACCGGCGACTATCCGTTGCACCGCCGCGCCGATGATCCCGATCACGCCACGCAGGCGCACAGCGACCATATGCGCGCGCTGACCGAGGCGATGGCGCGCGCACTCGCCAACGCCGGTGTGGCCGGCAGCGCGGTGCGGGCGCTGGCGCTCGATACGACCGGTTCGAGTGTGATTCCGGTAGGCGAGGGCCTCGAACCGCTCGGGGAGTACTATCTCTGGTGCGATCACCGCGCCCACGCCGAGGCGGCACGCATCACCGAGGTGGCGCATGCCATGCAGGTGCCGGCGATCGACTGGTGCGGCGGCACCTACTCGTCGGAGTGGGGATGGACCAAGCTGCTGCACTGGCTGCGCCACAATCCGGACAAGCGCGAGCGCTTGGTGACCGCGTTCGAACACTGCGACTACATCGCGGCCATCCTCTGCGGCGTGACGGATGCGAAGCAGGCCGCCCGCAGCGTCTGCGCCATGGGCCACAAGTGGCTCTGGAACGTGTCGCTCGGCGGCTATCCACCGGAAGAGTTCTTTGTCGCCGTCGATCCGTTGCTCGCCGGCATGCGCGACAAGCTCGACGGGCCGTATCGCACCTCCGACCATCTCGCCGGCCATCTCTCCGCTGAGTGGGCGGCGCAGCTTGGGCTCACCGCCGGCATCCCCATTCCGGTGGGCGCGTTCGACGCGCACTGGGACGCGGTGGGCGCCGGTGTGGCCGAAGGCGATGTGGTGAACGTGATCGGCACCAGCACCTGCATGATCGGCATCGCGCGCGACGCCGCGCTGGTGCCCGGCGTGTGCGGCGTGGTGGATGGCTCGGTGCATCCCACGCAGCGCGGTATCGAAGCCGGCCTGAGTGCGGTGGGTGACATTTTCGACGCCATCGCGCGCCGTGCCGGCCGCTCGGTCGCTGAGCTCACCGAAGGCATCGCGACGCATCGCGGTGGCCAGACGGGCCTCATGCGCCTCAGCTGGGACAACGGTGACCGTACGGTGCTCGTGAACCCCAACCTGGGTGGCGTCACGTTCGGCTGGAACCTGCAGCACACCGCCGAAGACGAGCTCTTCGCCGCCATCGAGGGCACCGCGTTCCACACGCGCATCATTCTCGATCGCATGGCTGAGCACGGCGTGCCGGTACGACGCGTCATTCACGGCGGCGGCATTCCGCAGAAGAACGCGGTGCTCAACCAGGTCTACGCCAACATCCTCGGCGTGCCGGTACTCGTACCCGAAACGCCCATCACGAGCCTCGGCTCAGCCATCTTCGCCTTCCTCGCCTGCGGCGAGTTTGCGTCGATCGAAGCGGCGCAGGCGGTGCTGTGCCCGAAGTACCGCGTGGTAACGCCCGATCCGGCCGCAGCGGCCGCGTACGCCGAACTGTATCCACTCTATCGGGACGTGTACTTCGCCTTGGGTACGCCCAACGCGTCGGCGGCTGCGCTGGGCCGTATGCTCCCGACCCTGCGCGCGGTCGCCGCGCGCGTGCGGGGCCAGTCCTCATGAGCGCACTGCCGACGGACGCGGAACTCAACGCCATCGGTGTCCTTCGGCGCCGTCTCATCGAGGCGCGCATCCTCGCGCCCATGCTCGCCGCCATGAGCCGCGAGTTCGGCGCTGAGCGTGTGCACGCCATCGCGCGGGATGTGATTCGCGATCTTGCCGAAGCACAGGGCGCGCAGCTGGCCGATTTCGCCGGTGGCTGCTCGCTCGCCCACTTCGCCGGCACGCTCGATCGCTGGACCGCCGATGAGGCGCTCACGATTGATGTGGTGGAGCAGACGCCGGAACGATTCGCCTTCAACGTGACGCGCTGCCGCTACGCCGAGATGTACCGCGCGCTCGGCGTACCTGAGCTCGGTGCGGTGTTCTCCTGTCAGCGCGATGGCGCGCTCATGGCGGGGTTCAACCCGGACGTGGAGTTCACCCGCACCCAGACCATCATGGGCGGGGCGTCGCATTGTGACTTTGTGTATCAGCTGCGGCGGGCGCCGGCGCCAGGGTAAGGTGATTGGAACTGCACGCACAGAGGACACAGAGCCACAGAGTTCACAGGGGCGTGCTCCGGCAGATATCGAAGCGCGCCCCAGTGTTCTCGGTGGCTCTGTGTCCTCTGTGCGTGCAGTTCAACGAACCAATCGTCGCAGAGCATCCACGACCGAGCGTGGCGCCAGAAAGGCCGACCCGTGCCGCATCCCCCGCGGCGCCTTGAGCGAATCGGCCCACGACTCAAATCGCACAAAGTCGCGGGTCCGCACCGCGCCATAGCGCCCGCGCGTGTACTCGTCGAAGTACACGTACCACCAGCCATCGCGGAACAGCGTCGATGGCCCCTCCGTGTGCAACGCCGAGAACGACGGAGCGGCTGGACCGTACGGACCGGTGGCACGCGAGGCGAACGCCACGCGCAGATTGCGCCGTTCCGGATAAAACGTCTCGTCTTTCATGACCAGCGCGTAACGCCCCGGTCCGACGCGCGCGATCGTGCCATCGATCGATGTGAAGCCCCCATCGTACAGCAAGGCGGCTTTGGTGTACGTGCGAAAATCGCGTGTGGTGACGTAGTACAACCGATGATCCGCGCGCCCACGACTCGTGCGCTGCGCCATCGAGTCGGTAGCCGGGAAGCGCCCCGGAATGGCCGTGGCCCACACGACGACGAACTGCTTCGTGTCGGCATCGTAGAACAGATCGGGCGCCCACGCATTGAGTGCCGTGGGTTCGTGATCCATCACCCCCACGCGCTCCTGGGCACTCCAGTGGACGAGATCACGTGAGTGCGCCACACCAATGCCGCGGTCGTTCCACGCGATCGTCCAGACCATGTGGAACATGCCGTCGGGGCCGCGCACGATGCTCGGATCGCGCATGAGCGCGGCCTCGGTATCCCACTGCTGCCAATCGCGCCCCTTCCCCTTCACCGTGGGCGTGAGCACCGACGCCCCGCTGTTGAGCGGCTCCCACGTGGTGCCGTCGGCGCTCACGGCGAGGTGCAGACCGTCTTCGCCGTTGCGGGTGAAGTACGAGAACAGATACGTGTCCGCCGGCTCCACATGCGACGGTGGGGCGCTACGGCACGCGCCAAGCAACGCCGCCGCCAGCAACCAGCGACGCACGACTATTGGGACTGCCCGTAGTACGCCGCGCGACCGTGCTTGCGCAGATAATGCTTATCGAGCAGCTCACGGCTCACGCCGGCCGCCTTGGGCGAAAGCGCGAGCGTGTGGTGCGCCATCGTCGCGACCTCCTCGAGATAGCTCGCATAATCCACCGCCTGCGCCACCGTACGCCCCCAGCAGAAGGGGGCGTGGTTCGCGACCAGAGCCGCGGGCATCATGAGGGGATCGTGGCCGCGGAGCCGGCGAACGATGGCGTGCCCCGTCTCGAGCTCGTACGCCCCGTTCACCTGCGCCTGCGTGAGCGGCTTCGTGCACGGAATCGCGCCGTAGAAGTAGTCCGCATGCGTCGTCCCCAGGCACGGAATGTCGCGCCGCGCCTGTGCAAACACCGTAGCGTACATCGAGTGCGTGTGCACGATACCGCCAATGCGCTCCCACGCGCGGAACAGCGCGGCATGCGTCGGCAGGTCGGAGCTGGGGCGCAAGTCTCCTTCCACCACCGTGCCCTGCAGGTCCGTCACGACCAGCATCGCCGGCGTCAACCGATCATAGCCCACACCGCTCGGCTTGATCACGATCAACCCCAGCTCGCGATCCACTCCGCTTGCGTTACCAAAGGTGAACTTGGCGAGCCCCCGCTCGAATAGCGCGATGTTCGCCGCGCACACCGATTCACGAAGCGCCTTGGACGCCCGCGCCTGCCGTGCACGCGCCATCAGCCGAGCCCCGCGCGCTGCTTCGCCGCCGCGATGACGCGCGCCATGATGTCCTTGTGCTTGGTGAAGGTGTCATCCACGATCTGCAGCGTGGGGATCGCCGTCGGCGACAAGCCTAGCGTTTCATTATTGAACCGCTGAAAGCCCGCCTCGTGCACCCCGCTCGACCCGCGCCCCGGCGCCGGTGCGCTCAGGTGAGAATAGAAGCGCGAGTACTTGCGCCACCGTTCGCCGCCGCCGGCGTGATAGAGCGGAATGAAGGCATGCAGTGCGTCATATGGCATCTCGCCCACGCCGATCACGTTCGGGTACTTGTCGCGCAGGTTCTTCACCATCAGGCGCGTCCCCTCGTGCATGTCACCGGTGGTGCTGTTCACGTGGCCACCCACGATGTCCAGAAAGTACGCATCCACCTTGAACCGTTCGATCATCTCGGCAATGCGCCCTTCCATGTGCTTGCGCCACGCGTCGTCGCCCAGATTCATGTAGGTGAGCCAGCCGTCCTGATGGCGGTCGTTATTCCAGTCCACCCAATTCAGGTTGTACAGGTCACCGTCGATCTTGTACGTCGCGCCGCTCTTGATCTTGTCCCACCCCGGCTGCTTGCGGTTGGCCGAGTTGGTGCCGTACATCGGCATCATCTTGAAGCCCAGCTTCTGCGCTTCGCTGATGAGCGTGCGGAACCCTGCCTCGCCACCCATGCGCGCCGGGATCTTGTAGTTGGGATAGTCCCAGTAGTAGCGGCCATCCCAGCTGGCGAGGAACACCAGCACCCGGTTGGCCGGAATCTGCGTGGCCACCCACCGAAGAATCGCCAGCTGCTGCGCGTAGTCGTTGAAGATGAAGCCCGTGTAGTGCATGCCGTGCATGGTGAGCACGAGCGACGTGTCGCGCATCCACTGCGGCACGTCGGTACGTGTTTCCCACGCCGGGAGCCCGAACGCCTTCTCCACGTAGCCCATGTGGATGTCCATCGCCGCATCGAGCGTGGGTGCGTGGCCGATCTCCCATCGCGGCACTTCCACCCGCGTGTCGTTGCGCCACGCATCGTGCTCGTAGATCATCTCGGTGCGGTACATCTGCTCGCCGGCCTGAAAGTAGTAGCGCTTGGGCCGGACCTTGGTGTCGTGCGTCGTGAAGTACACGAAGTCGGTGTCCGATGCCTTCACCACCGCCACCGGCGTCGTCATGCTCTGCGGCGTGCCCGCGCCATGCAGGTCACCGGCGCCGAAGGTGTAGCCCCCCAGGAAGTCGCCTTCGCGGCCGTCCATGAGATTGGAGCCACCCAGCGACACCTGCCCGCGCGGCACATCACGCACCACGGTGGTGACCGTCTTGATGGGCTTGTCCATCTCCACCACGGTATCCACCGTGATCGTGCGCCCGGTGCGCTGCAGCGTCATGGTCACCTTCCCCGGCGCCTTCTCCTGCCCGCCCGCCCACACGAGTCCGTCGCACGTCACCACCAGCTTGTCGTCGTTGCCGGTGGCCTTCAGGCGGGCACGGTCCATGGCGTAGGTGTTCTCTTCGGTGAACACCACCGTGCTGAAGCGATGCGCCCCGAACACCACGCTCGGCTCCGGGAAATCGAACGAAAAGCGCATCCACGCCCGCCCGCGGGCCGGCGTGAACACATCGCTGGTATTCATGAGCTCCACGATGTCGCCGGTGGCGTAGCGCGTGCGGATATCCGCCAGTGGCGGAACCGGCGTCGGCGCGGGCGCGGCCGGTGGCTGCGCCACGGCGTCGAGGGGCGTCACCGGCAACAGGGCGCCGGCGCCAACGGCGCCAAGCGTCTTCAGGGCATCGCGACGGGAGAACGAATCGGACATGGCGTGGGGGCAGAGGTGCCCGAATGTCGCGCGCGTCCAATGCGCTGTCGAGAGACCACCCCGCAGCGCGCGGCCGAGCAACCCGTTGGGTGGTTCCCGGGCCGGTTAGCTTGCGGCGAGCCCCGTTTGGCCCCGAACTCCAGCCCGCCCTCCCGTGAACGTTTCTGTCGCCATCGCTGCCCGCCGCTCCATCCGCGCCTTCACCGAGACCGCGCCCACCCGCGAGCAGCTCGAAGGGCTCTTTCACGACGCGAACCAGGCGCCGAATCACCGCCTCACGCAGCCGTGGCGCTTCTACGTGTGCGGTCCTGAGGCCCGCGCCGCCTACGGCCTCGCCCTGGGCAACCGGAAGGCCAAGAAGGCGACCGACGAGGCACATGCCGAGCAGATCCGGAAGGACACGAGCGATCAGCACCGCGCGTGGCCGAGCATGGTGATCGTGGCGATGACGCTCAACGACAACCCCGAGATCCGCGAGGAAGACTACGCCGCCACGATGATGGCGGTGCAGACGCTCTGCCTCTCGGCGGTGGCGCACGGGCTCGGCACCTACATTCGCTCCGGTGCCATCATGGACGACCCGGCCGCACGCGCGGCGGTGGGTGTCGCCGAGAACGAGCGCATCGTGGCCGTCCTCACGGTTGGCGAGCCGCTCGAAGTGCCGCCTCCCAAGACGCGCCGGCCCGCGGCCGAGCTGACCGTGTGGCGCGACTGAGTGATGGGTTGAACTGATCGCATCCAAGGCGTTCAAGGCGTCCGAGTCATCCGAGAACCGCGGTTCTTGAATGCCTCCAACGTCTCGGATGCCTTGGATGGATCAGTTCATACTCCCACCTCACACCACCGCGTTCGACATCGCCCACAGCGCCGCCGCGGCGCGCGTCTTGACGCCGATCTTCACGTAGACGTGCTGGATGTGGTGATCGGCCGTCTTCGTGGAGATGAAGAGGCGTTCGGCGATCTCCTTGGTCGTCAGCCCACGCGCCGCCAGTCGCAGCACATCGACCTCGCGTCGTGACAGGCCGCCCGGGTGCTTGCCGCGCTTGACGCTCGGCGCGGCCGGCTCACCGTGGCCGGCCGCGACCAGCACTGCGCGTACCGCCCGCGCATCGAGCACGCCCGCCGAGGCCAGATCGCGGAGCTGCTGCGCGGCGACATCGGCCGGATGCGCGGGGCGGTGAGCCCGATCGCTCGTCAGTCCGACATACACTTCCGTCGCCGCCAGCACGGCAGCACCCGGGTCGATCGCGTCGGTGCGCACGCGCTTGTGATACCCCGAGCCGTCACACTTTTCGTGATGCGCGCTCGCGATCCGGTTGAGCACCGCTAACGCCGGGGAGCGGCGCAGCATCTGCTCGGTCAGCAGCGGGTGCATCTCCACACGATCGAACTCGGCGCGCGTGAGCGTCCCGGTCTTGTCCCAGATCGAGTTGGGAACGGCGGTGGTACCAAAATCGTGAAGCAGTGCGGCGCGGCGAAGCGCGGTGAGCTCCGCGTCACTATACCCCAGCACCAGCGCCGCATCGCCACTCAGCTGTGCGCAGCGACGACTGTGACCACCCATGTACGGCGACTTGAGATCGATGAAGTCGGCCGCCATGAGGAGCGCATTCTCGAGCGCGGCGCCTTCGAGAATCCGTCGCGGATGCGGCTCCAGGTCGAGCACCGCATCCCACGGTTCAGTACGCGCGAGGCGTGCAAACCACTCGGCGCCGCGGGCCGCAAAGAGATCGGCCAAGGCCGGATCGTACGTCTCGCCGCGCCGCTCCTGCACCGCCTCGAGCGCCCGCTCCGGTGAGAAGAGGCGGGCAATCGCCTCCATGTCGTGCGATAGGTGCACGATGCGCATCGGCAGCGGAATGGCCTCACCACCGGTGTGCGTGGGATAGCCGTTGCCGTTCCAGCGCTCGAAGGTATAGCGCAGCGATTCCCGCACATCGGCGCCGAACTCGATGCGCTCGAGCAGCATGTCGGCCACTTCGCACCCCGAGGCGAAGTTGTGTGTGGCCCACTCCCGCGCGTTCTGCTGAATGAACTGCACGATCGCCTCGCGCTCGGCCTGTTCGCGGCCGGCGGTGGCATAGGCGATCACATCGCGAATGACCTCCGGTGGATTGGCAGCGTTGTGCGTGAGCGTCGCGGCGCGAATGGCGATCTCGTCGCCAAAGAGCGTGGCCACCTCGTGTGCGTGGCCGGTGCAACCGATGTAGCGCAGCAGCGCCACCCAGTAGGTCGTGGCGCGCTGTGCGGGGGGCACCGCCGCCGCCTCGGCAAGCCACGCGGCCAGCAGACAGGAGCGGAGCTGGGACTCGAGCGGCTGCCCGAAGGCGTTGTCCTGCGCGAGCGCCAGGGTGGCGACGAACTCGCTCAGGCGGAGGGGTTGAGCAGAAATGGGGAACTCTCCCGATGTATGGGAATTCGGGTGGTCGCATCATCCCCCTGCGCGACGGGCGCCGCGATTCCACGGCACCGGACCTCCACCTTCTCGCTCAGGGAAACCCACATGGAACGCAGCAACGAGACCGGCAGACCGATCAAGGTCGGCGTGATCGCGGATCAGAGCGGTCCGCTCTCCTTCGCCGGCCTGGCGAACGCCAACGTGGCCCGCATGGTGATCGGCGACATCAACGCCAAGGGCGGCCTGCTCGGTCGACCGCTGGAGTTGCTGCTCGAAGACAGTGCCACCGACGATGCCACCGCCGCCGCCTGCGCGGCCCGGCTCGTGGCGCAGCGCGCAGACGTCATTCTCGGCGGCATCTACAGCTCTACCCGGCAGGCGATCAAGGCCGAAGCCGTGACCAAGGGCAAGACGCTGTACATCTACCCCGAGCAATATGAAGGCGAGGAAAGTGATCCGCGAATCTTCTGCACCGGCCCCGTGCCCGCGCAGCAGGTCACGCCGTTCATTCCATGGCTCATGAAGGAGACCGGCGCGCGCAAGTTTTTCCTGCCGAGCGCCGACTACATCTGGCCGCGCGTGATGAATCGCAAGGTGCGCGATATCGTGACCGCGAACGGTGGCGCGATCGTGGGTGAGGAATACTTCCCGCTCGATCACACCGACTACGTCGGTACCGTGCAGCGCATCATGGCGAGTGGCGCGGAGGTCGTGTTCAACACCACCGTCCCCCCCGGCGTTGGGCCCTTTCTCGCCGAACTCCATGCGGCCGGTTTCCAGCAACGGGGCGGCAAGCTCGTCTGTCTCTATTTCGACGAGAATTTCCTCAACATGGTCCCGCCGGAGCATGTCGAGGGGCTCTACAGCTGCCTCGACTACTACCAGGCCGTGGATGAGCCCTTCAGCCGCAGCCTGCTGAACCAGTACGACGCGCTGTATCCGGGGCATAACCTCTTCACCGCCGGCAGCGCCTGCACGGGGCTCTATCGCGGGCTCCGCCTCTGGGAAGCCGCGGTGACCGAAGCCGGCACCGTCGAGACGGATGCCGTCGTGCGCGCCCTCGACCATGCGTCCATCGCGCAGGGCCCCGGTGGACCGGCCGCGATGGTCCCCGGTGAGCATCACGTGCGCATGTCGATGTACATCGCGCAATCGCATCACGGAACGTTCGAGGTGATCAAGCACCTCGGTCCCGTCGATCCCCACGAAAAGGCGATCGATCCCACCGCGTCACCCACTCACTCTACGGAGAACCCGATGCTGCTCGCGACCACCACTGTTGCCGACTTCGACCAGTTCATGAAGATCTTCTCCACCGGCGGCGCCGAGCTGCGGGCCAAGCACGGATCGAAGGGCGCGAAGGTCTTCCGCGACCCGAACCAGGCCGATCGCGTGTGGGTCGTCTTCGATTGGGACGCCGCGGGCTGGCAGAACTTCGTTTCCGATCCCGCGGTGCCGCCGGTCATGAAGGAAGCCGGTCACACCAGCAAGCCGCAGGGGCTTGCCCTGGCCGGCGAGTGCGTCGCCTGACCGCGCCGCGTTCAGACGCTGCCGTTCAGCTCGATCAACTCACCGTGCGCGATGCGGGCCCCGAGCGTGTGCTCGGGGTCCCAGGGCACGGTGAGGCGCAGCTCTACCGGAAACTCCGCGTGGGCCGCATCGACCACGAGCCGCTCGATGCGCACATGCGGCCACACCTCGTGCCGCGTCTCGAGGCGTGGTGCTTCGTCCACCTCGGCTTCGAAGTACGGCTCCCAATGCTCGTAGAGAGCGGTCGCAAGCGCATCGCGCACCGCGAACACGTCCACCGCCGCCTGCGGCGCGAGTGCAAGCGACGCCGGGTCCGGGCGCTTGCGATCACCCGGCACCGTGAGCGGCACCGGCCCGAAGCCCTCGAGGGAAATCACGCCCTGCCACGTGCCGCCCTTGCGCTCGAAGCCACCGAGCGTGGGATCATTGTGGATGTCGTTGCCGAAGAACCCCATCGCTAGATCCCGTACCGCTGCTTACGCTCGGCGGTGAAATCCCACCACGCGCGCGGCTCTTCGCCATCCAGAAAGCGCGTTACCGACATGAACACGTCCAGCACGCACGGATCCTGTCGGGTGTTCGTCAGCGCGCACAGGCGCTGGTACAGCGCATACGGATCCGCCCCCGTCAGCTGCAACGGCGTCGTGTAGCCGAGTGCCACGAAGTCGCCAGCCATGGCCGGGCCGATGTTGGGGAGATCTTCGAAGCGCCGCAGGGAGGTGCGGGAGACTTTGCGGGGATGCATGATGGGAAAGATAGCGTATACGTGGGGTGGAGTTGACCCGATTTCGTGGACTAGTTCCTCACCCTAGGTTGGAGCGGGAGGCAGTTCATGAAACGGAACCAACATGGTGGTCGTCGGGCACGCCGGACGTTGAGCGACGAGTTCAAGCGGGAGGCGGTCCGGATGGTGAAGGAACGCGGGCCCGGCGTGCCGCTCGCACAGATCGGGCGCGAGCTCGACGTGACGGTGTCAGTGATCGCGTGAAATTCCCCAGGAAGTGATCGTCTCAAAGTCCCCACCCCCATT
>JAIEMN010000041.1 GCA_019752115.1 Gemmatimonadaceae bacterium | reverse complement strand
CCCACGGTGGGCCTGCACATGGCCGATGTGGACAAGCTCATCCGCGTGCTGCACCGCCTGGTGGACGGTGGCCACAGCGTGGTCGTGATCGAGCACGATCTCGACGTGATCGCCGAAGCCGACTGGATCGTGGACCTGGGCCCGGAAGGCGGCAAGGACGGAGGCCGCATCGTGGCCTCTGCGCCGCCTGAAGAGGTGGTGCGCCTGGGCACGCACACCGGGCAGGCACTGGGGCCGGTGCTCGCGCGGGCCTGAAGCGCCGGCATTCCGTGTGCTGCCCGTCTAACAGGCAGGCCGTGCCAGCCCAATGCTGGCGCGGCCTGCGGGACTTGTTCCGCGACTTGTCCACAAGGTTGACCACGGCGGCGTTGGATAACTGAGGTTCAGATCTGGCGTCATGCACCGTGCTGGCTCCCATATCCGTGTGATGCACGGGGCATCCCTTCCTGCTAGCCTCAGCTGTCTTGATACAAGTCAAAAAAGCATGAAGGCACGTTCGCTTCTCCCCATGTCCCTCGCTGCCCTGCTGGCTGGTCTGCAGCCCGCACTGGCGCAGCACACAGGCCATCATCTTGTGGCCGCAACGTCCGCTGCGCCAGCGACCGCGGCGTCCAACGTGCCCGAGATCGTGCCCCACCCCTGGGTCACGCTGCCGCCCACGCGCTCGCCCGAGTCCTATTTCACCAATCTCCAGGATGAGGAAGTCCGGGAGTCGCCCTTCGTGCTGCGCTTTGGTCTGTCCATGCGCGGCCTCGTGCCCGCGGGCAAGACCGCGGGGCGCGCGGGTCACCATCACCTGCTCGTGAACCAGCCGCTGCCACTGGATTTCACCAAGCCGCTGCCCTTCACCGAGAAGTACATCCACTTCGGCAAGGGGCAGATGGAGACCGTCATCAATCTGCCGCCGGGCAAGTACGAGCTGCGCATGCTGCTGGCTGACGAAGGACATATTCCCTTCTTCGTCTACAGCAAACCGCTGACGCTGACCATCAGCAAGCAGAACAAGGATGTGAATCCGGCCAGCCTGGCGGGGCCGGCACGCATTGAGATCATGAGCCCGCCGGCCGGCGAGACCTTGCGCCCGCCCTTCCGCGTGCAGTTCCATGCCAGTGGCTACAACATCTCGCACGTGGGTGCCAAGGCGCCGGACACCGGGCACTTTCGCCTGGTGCTCGAGCGCGCCGGTCGCAAACCGGAAGTCATGAACTTTCTCGCCGGGCAGACCGAGGTCTGGCTCAATCCGCCGGCCGATGACTATGCGCTGCGGCTGGAGCTGGTCAGTGGCACGACCGGTGCCGTGATGGCCCAGGCCGAGCCCCACAGCCTCAAGGTCGTAGCCCGCTGACCGGCGCGCTCAGGGGCGCAGCAGCGCCCGTACCAGTTCGGCAAAGCCTGCGCCGCGTTCGCCCTGCGTGATGTAGCGCGGCTTGTGCTGCAACTGGGCCTCGAAGCGCCGGATATTGGCCACGCCCACGCTGTGGGTGAAGTGCTGGAACATGGGCTGGTCGTTGCCCGAGTCGCCGACGAAGACCCAGCGGTCCAGTTCCTGCGTCAGATCACGCCCGTAGAGTTCGCGCACGATCCAGCGCGCGCCTCGCCATTTGTTGAAGTCGTCAAAGCAGCCATGGATGTGGATGCTGCTGACCGTGGTGTACATGCCGGCCCCTTGCAGGATGGCCAGGATCTGCTGCACGGCCTCGGGGGGCAGCTGCGTGTGTTCGTTGTAGTCGAAGGCCAGGTCGGTCTCGCGCCCGCCCACGTCGCGGGCCCGCAGCGCGCCCGGCACTTCGGCCAATACTTTGGCGGCCACCTGCTCCATGCGCGCCTGATGGGCGGCACGCGTCGCGGCGTCCTGTTGATACAGCTTGGCCAGCTGCCTGCGTGTGTGGCTTGAGGGATGGGAGCTGTACGGGCTCGCTGTTTCAGGCTTGGGTATGAGTGCGAGCGCGCCATTCTCGGCCACCATGGCATCGGCGGGCCAGGGCACCGTGCTGCCGCCGTCCATCAGCGGCACGCACCAGCCGATGTGTCGGCCGGTGATGGGCAAGACCGCCAGGCCCGCCGCCTTCAGGTCGGCCAGCGCCTGCAGGGCCTCAGCGGTGATGGCGCCCTCGGTCGTCAGCGTGTCGTCAATGTCGGTGAACACGCCGGTGATGCGGCGGCGCTGTTCGGCAGGCCAGTGGGCAAGAGGGAGCATGGGTGATGAAGGAAAATCGCAGCAACTTTAACTGAGAGGCAGACGCTTCCATGAAAGACAACGAGCTGCCCGTGCAGGGCACACAGCACTGGGTGTTACAGGACGCGCTGCGCCTCTTCCTCTGGGAAAAATGCCAGGGCACCCCCCAGGGCAAGCCCGTGTTGGTGCTGGCCCACGGCTCGGCCACGGCCGGCCGCGAGAGCTTCGACCTCAAGGTGCCGGGGCGGCCCGAGTACAGCCTGATGGACTTTCTGGCGAAACAGGGTTTCGACGTCTTCGCGCCCGACATGCGCGGCTTCGGCAGCTCCACCAAGCCCGAGGGGCACATCACGACCGAGCAGGCCGCTTCTGACCTGAATGCCGTGGTGGACTTCATCTGCAAGCTGCGGGGCGTGCCGCAGGTGCAGCTGCTGGCCTGGTCCTGGGGCACGCAGTACAGTGGCCAGTTCGTGATGGCCCATCCGCACAAGGTGGCGCGCTATGCGGCCTACGCGCAGATGCACGCCGACAGCCCGGATCTGAAGGCGCGACGCGAGCGTCTCGCCACCTTCCAGCGTGCGCCTTACATCCGTATCACGGAGCAGGGCTGGAAGCTGCGCTTCAATTCCCTGACGCCCGAGGATGTCAACGACCCCGTGGTCATGGACGCCTTCGCCAAGTCCGCGACCCTGGTCGAGCTCAAGTCACCGACGGGCCCGCAGGTGGACCTGCTCACACGCCAGCCGCTGATCGATGCCACGAAGATCACCGTGCCGACGATGCTGATCCACGGCCAGTACGACGACGTGGCCGATCTCGAGGGGCTGCTGCCCTTCTTCACGGCCCTGCCCAACCCGGACAAGCAGTACACCGTGATTCCGGACGGCGGGCATATGCTGCATCTGCAGAAGGGGTATGCGCGCTTTCAGCGCGCGGTCGCGAACTGGTTCGCCGTGCGCTGAATCAGCCTGCGCTCTGCAGCGCCAGGCCCGCATGCTCGCGCAGCGGATGGAAATGGATCTTGGGGAAACGTTCCTGCGCCAGCCGCACGTCATACGGCGAGGTACAGAGATAGGCCAGGGTATCCGCCGCGTCGCGTGCCAGGCGCTGCGGGTAGGCGTCGCAGAAGGCTTTGAGTTCGGCCGGGGTGTCGGCCGTGATCCAGCGCGCACCGGTGTACTGGCAGCCTTCGAGGCGCACGTCGGCGTCGTATTCGCTCTTGAGGCGGTGCTGCACCACTTCGAACTGCAGCTGGCCCACGGCACCCAGCAGCATATTGCCGCCCATCTCGGGTTTGAAGACCTGGATGGCGCCTTCCTCGCCGAGCTGGGCCAGGCCCTGCTGCAGCTGCTTGGTGCGCAGCGGGTTCTTGAGCACCACGGTCATGAAGAGTTCGGGCGCGAAGAAGGGCAGGCCGGTGTACTGCAATGCAACGGAGCCGTCGGTGATGGTGTCGCCCAGCTGCACGCCACCGTGGGTGGTGAAGCCCACGATGTCGCCAGCGTAGGCTTCTTCCACGGCCTCGCGCCGCTGGCTCATGAAGGTCACCACGCTGGTGGGCCGCAGCTCCTTGGCCGAGCGCTGTACCTTGAGCTTCATGCCGGGCTGGTACTTGCCCGAGCAGACGCGCACGAAGGCGATGCGGTCGCGGTGGTTGGCGTCCATATTGGCCTGCACCTTGAAGACCACGCCAGAGAAAGCGTTGTCGTCGGGTTGCATCTCCTTGACCACGGGCTGCTTGTTGACGACCAGCGAACTGGTGCGCGGACCGGGCGAGGGGGCGAGGTCCACGAGCGCGTCCAGCACCTCCATGACGCCGAAGTTGTTCACGCCCGAGCCGAAGAACACCGGGGTCTGTTTGCCGGCGAGGAAGGCCTCGCGGTCGAAAACAGGTGAGGCGCCGGTGGCGAGTTCCATGCTCTCCACCGCAGCTTCGTAGTCGTGGCCGAAGCGGGCCTTGAGCTTGTCGGTATCTCCGACCGGGATGGTCTCGAAGTCCTGCGGGCGGCGCTCGCTGCCCGATTCGAAGACCGTCATGGCCTGGGTGCGCAGGTTGATGATGCCGCCGAAGCTCTTGCCCTGACCCACGGGCCAGGTCATGGGCACGCAGGGCATGCCGAGCTCGCGCTCCACCTCGTCCAGGATGTCCAGCGGGTCGCGGACCTCGCGGTCCATCTTGTTGACGAAGGTGATGATGGGTGTGTCGCGCTGGCGGCAGACCTCGATCAGGCGGCGCGTCTGGGCCTCCACGCCGTTGGCCGCGTCGATGACCATGAGCGCCGAGTCCACGGCGGTCAGCACGCGGTAGGTGTCTTCCGAGAAATCCTTGTGGCCGGGGGTGTCGAGCAGGTTGATCACATGGTCGCGGTACTGCATCTGCATCACCGAGCTGGCCACCGAGATGCCGCGCTGCTTCTCGATCTCCATCCAGTCACTCGTAGCGTGGCGGCTGGCCTTGCGGCCCTTGACGGCGCCCGCGATCTGGATCGCACCCGAGAACAGCAGCAGCTTTTCAGTCAACGTCGTTTTACCGGCGTCGGGGTGCGAGATGATGGCAAAAGTGCGGCGGCGCCGCGTTTCGGGAGCGTAGGACACGGGAATTCCAGCCTCGGTGGGGCGGGCCGGGACGGCCCGCAACGGACGGGCAGTGCGCGGCGCGGAGGGCGCCAAGACTGCGTGGCCGCAATTTTATCCGGCCGGGGCTATAGTCGGCCCGATGCTTGAGGAGAACGCATGACGCTGCAAGACTTGCTGGGCACGGAACTGCCCCTGATCCAGGCGCCCATGGCGGGCGTGCAGGGCAGCGCGCTGGCCATCGCCGTGTCGAATGCCGGGGGGCTGGGCTCGCTGCCCTGCGCCATGCTGGCCCCCGAGGCCCTGCGCGCCGAGCTGGAAAAGATCCGTGCGCAGACCACGCAACCTTACAACGTCAACTTCTTCTGTCACCGCCCCCCCGAGCCCGATGAACGCCGTGAAGCGATGTGGCGCCAGAGCCTGGCCCACTACTACCGCGAATACGACATCGATCCCGCCACCATCCCCGCCGGCCCGGGGCGTCGCCCCTTCGATGCCGTGGCGGCCGATCTGCTGGCCGAGTTCAGGCCGCCCGTCGTGAGCTTCCATTTCGGCCTGCCGGACGAGGCCCTGCTGGCGCGTGTGCGCAGCTGGGGCGCCAGGGTGCTGTCCTCGGCCACCACGGTGGAGGAGGCGCGCTGGCTCGAAGCCCATGGCGTGGATGCCGTCATCGCCCAGGGCCTGGAGGCCGGCGGTCACCGTGGGCATTTCCTCTCGGACGATCTCACGAGCCAGGCCGGCACCTTCGCCCTGCTGCCGCAGATCGTGCGCGCGGTGCACGTGCCGGTGATTGCCGCTGGCGGCATTGCCGATGCGGCCGGGGTGCGTGCAGCGCTGGCGCTGGGTGCGGCCGGCGTGCAGGTGGGCACGGCCTATCTGCTCTGCCCCGAGGCCACGACCAGCGCCGTGCACCGTGCGGCGCTGCAGAGCGAAGCGGCGCGTCACACGGCACTGACCAATCTCTACACCGGCCGCCCGGCGCGCGGCATCCTGACGCGCCTGATGCGCGAGCAAGGGCCCATGAGTCCTCTGGCGCCGGCCTTTCCGCTGGCCACCTCCGCCGTGGCGCCGTTGCGCACCAAGGCCGAGGCGGCGGGTTTGGGTGACTTTACGCCCCTCTGGGCTGGACAGAACACCAGTGGCTGTCGTGCGGTGCCGGCGGCCGAGCTCACGCGCCAGCTGATGGACCGTTGATCGGGCGATCAACGAGAAATCGGCCGGCTTCGTATAATCTCGGCTTTCCGAGGAGCGTTGCGGCTCGTCCCGCCTGATCACCAGGCCGACGGGTTAGGCTCGGATCCCAAGGTTTTCTGCCTTGCCTCCCAACTGCGCTCACCCACCAGTCTGCTGTGAGGTGAGCCTGTCTTTCCTCTGCTGACTCCGGTGGTGTCCCAACCGCTATGTATTGGAGTTCACATGAGTGCCGTTCTCAAACCCGCCCAGGACTATGTCGTTGCCGATCTGACGCTGGCCGACTGGGGCCGCAAAGAGATCAAGATCGCCGAAACCGAGATGCCCGGCCTGATGGCCATCCGCGAGGAGTTCGCGGCCAAGCAGCCGCTCAAGGGCGCGCGCATCACCGG
>JAIEMN010000040.1 GCA_019752115.1 Gemmatimonadaceae bacterium | reverse complement strand
AATGCAGACTGGGGGACTTCGATGGAGCTAGCTCGACGCCCGCATCGTAGTCGTAGAGCGTGACCACACCCTGCGCGATCGCGTCAACTCCGTCTGCGACGGGAGCGACTCGCGTGCGCGCGGCGAAGCCGGTCAGGACGAACGCGGTCTGCAGGGCGCCGACGCGAGGCAGAGGCAGCCCGAGCTGGACACCGGCCAGAGGGCCCCCTAGCACAGACTTTCGGGATTCGCCCACCGGTACGTGCGCCCCCACGACGGGGTGTATGGTCACCCGCGGCTGCTGCTGGGCGGACTCGCTCACTTGCCCAAGGAGCGGGGGTACTGGGAGAGCTGGTAGCACAAGTACCGCCGCTCTCACCAGCCAGCTGCAGCGCGAGCGCTTCTGGATGTCGTGGCTCGGCATGTCGACTCACCTCACAGCGTTCAAGGGTTGCCTACGCCCGGTGATCGCATTGGCGTGATTACGGATGTATGCACCATAAAGCTATCGAGCGATCGAGGCGCTTGTCCACTTATGGGGGTCGCGATCTTTCTGACCGGAGCGATTTGCTGAATGAATGCCAGCATGCAATGTCGCGAGTAGACGGACACGCCCGCCGATACGGACGGCGTCCGCGCATGCCACGACGTTGTATTGCGCGTGTCTCCCCATGATTGGTCACTGCCTCGAGTTCGGTGGAGCCCTCCGCGCTCTTGTCGTTGGACCGATACGGCTTTATGCTCCGTAAAGTCAACCTTGCGGAGCGAGCATGGACCCCTTCAGTGTCGAGTCGCCGTCATTCGTCGTCACGCGTCTCGTATCATATGCGGCGCTCCTCGCCGTCATCGGCTCCGCCGTCGCCCTTCGCGGGGTCATGCCATGGGTGCGTACCCGCGGTCGGCTCGACAGCGCGGACCCGCGGCGCGCCTGTCGGCGGTTGCTGCGCCGTCTGCTTGACGTCCAGCGATTCGGTTGGGTCGCGTGGATCGTCGCGTGGATCGCCCGATGGGCCATGCAAGCGTTGGCCTTCTTCGGTCCGCCCGCCGCGTGGGATCTCGATGGGGTCTGGACGCTCACGTGGGACACCGCCTGGGGACGAGCATGGTTGTTGCAGGGTGTCGCAATAGCCGGCCTGATGGCGCTGCCGAACGCCACCGGGCGGCGTCGGACGCGTGACCAGTTCCTGGCGAGCGGTGCCCTCCTTGCGCTTGTTGTGGGACAAGCGCTCGGGGGACATGCCGTCACCGTCACCCCTCCCGTCATCGGCGTGGTCGCTCACGTTCTGCATCTCGTGGCCGCCGGACAGTGGCTCGGTCTGCTGGCCGTCCTAATTATGGGCGGGCTCCTGCGGGCACCGCTGACGGTGCAAGCGTCCGCGCTCTCGGCCTTCTCGAAAGTGGCGCAGCTCGCCGTGAGCGTGCTCCTCGTCTCGGGGGCAGCGATGGCGTGGCTGCATGGCGTGCGTCTTGATTCCTTGTGGGGACCGTCCTACGCGCGCCTCGTGCTGCTCAAGGTGCTCCTCGTGATGCCCACACTGGCATTGGGTGGCTGGAATTGGCGCTTCGTGCTGCCACGCTTGGAGAAGGGACAAGCCGTATCGGCATTTCGCATCAGCGCGTGGCTCGAGCTCGGCATTGGCATCGGTATCCTGCTGGTCACGGCAACGCTCGTCGCGACGGAGCTGCCGGCTTGACGGCAGAGGGCGATGGATGTGTTCGCCTTGAGCCAAGGCATGCACGCAGAGAATGTCGAGAACTCACGGCACGTTTCGGTCACCGACGGTACGCTTTGTGCTGAAGTCCTTTATCCTGAGTAAAGGTACCTTCCAGAGCCGTGCCTACGCACGCCTGCCGAGGTCGCGAATGCGGCGGCGTGCCGCGAGAGTTCCTTCTTCTCCACGAGGCAGTCATGCAGGATTTGAGGAAGTTTCAAAGTGGTCAGCGCGCATGCCGTGAGGGCGTCTGGGTCGGGGCACGTCTCTTCGCCGTGTCGACGTTTGCGCTGACGACAGCCTGTTCGCCCAAGACGGATCGACCGACCACTGGTGACACCGCGGCTGCGGTAGTGGCCGGTTCATTGACGAGCGCGGCTGCACCCGATAGCGGCAGCATGGCCGGAATGGACCACCGCGCCATGAGCACCGTTGGCAACATGACAGTCAGCGGTGGTGCCACCAGCGATCCGGACCGCGACTTTCTGCGTATGATGAGCGAGCATCACAAGGGGATGATCGCGATGGCCCATCTGACCGTCGAAGAGAAGCGGGGGTCGGCCACGACGCAGGCCGATGCCGAGATGCTCGACACCAAGCAGGACGCCGAGCTTGATTCGATGGTGACCAAGTTGGAGCGGCAGTACAAAGATCGGTACGATCCGAAGATCAGGCCCGACAATCAGCGCATGCTCGACCAACTCAAGCCATTGAGTGGCGCCGCATTTGACCGGATGTTCTACCACCACGTGGTACAGCATCACCAGCAGGCGACGCAGATGATCGACCACTACCTGCCGATGCTGAAGGACGCGAAGGTCAAGGCACTGGCCGAGCGGATGAAGCGCGACCAGACGCGCGAAATCGCGCAGTTTCAGCGCAAGGTGTCGGGGCAATAGGCGAGGCGGCGCGGCGGATGCGGGCCGGCGCCTGCCTAGGATTCTTCGTTCGCGACCCCCGCGCCGTTGTTCGCAAGTGGCCGGCATGACGAGACAGTAACGTGTGACGCGGTTCGCCTCGAAATTGCGCTGCGTGCCTGTCTGACAGGGCGCCGCCGTAAGCGCGTGCGTCTGATTTTCCCACGTACCTCTTGAACCGATGGTTCCCATGGACGAATCAGAGCGATCCATTTCCGTGCGCATCGGTGCTGCGCCAGTGACCCGCCGCCGCTTCCTGCATGCGGCTGGGGCGTTGGGTGCGCTCGCTGGATTGCGGCGCCTAGCGCCGGCTTCGGTGTCGCCCGCAAACGGCTCGCAGCTCATTCCCGATGTCGAAACGCGCGTGGTGGGCAGCAACAATCGCGTTGAGCTCGTCATCGACCGCACGCCGTTCGGGTTCGGCGGACGGCGCGGTATCGCCACGACCATCAACGGCTCGGTCCCCGGGCCGCTGCTCCGGTTCCGCGAGGGGGAGCGCGCCGCGATTCACGTGACCAATCGGCTACGCGAGGACACGTCCATCCATTGGCACGGGCTCCTCGTGCCGAACGCCATGGACGGCGTGCCGGGCGTGAATTTTCCGGGCATTCATCCGGGGCAGACATTCGTCTACGAATTTCCGCTTCGGCAGTACGGGACCTACTGGTATCACAGCCACTCGGGATTTCAGGAGCAGCTCGGGCACTATGGGCCACTGATCATCGATCCAATAGAGCCGGAGCCGTTTCAGTACGACCGCGAGTACGTGGTGATGCTGTCCGACTGGTCGTTCGAGAATCCGCTCAAGATCCTCGACAACATCAAGAAGCAGGGGTCGTACTACAATTTCCAGCGGCGCACGGTCGGTGACTTCTTTAGAGACGTCGACCGGGCTGGCTTGCGCGCCACCATCGCGGATCGCTGGGAATGGGGCAAGATGCGGATGAGTCCCATCGACATCGCCGATGTGACGGGCTCGACGTACACCTATCTCCTGAACGGCCTGCCACCCGCCTCTAACTGGACCGGGCTGTTCCGGCCAGGCGAACGGGTGCGGCTCCGTTTCATCAACGCGGGCGCAGGTTCGTACTTCGACGTGCGCATTCCCGGACTCGAGATGACGCTCGTGCAGGCGAGTGGCCAGCATGTGCAGCCCGTGACGTTCGACGAATTCCGCATCGAGATCGCACAGACGTTCGACGTGATCGTGCAGCCCACGGAAGATCGCGCCTATACGATCTTTGCGGAGTCGATGGACCGGTCGGGCCATGCGCGCGGCACACTGGCCCCACGGGCCGGCATGAGTGCGGAGGTCCCCAAGCGTCGCCCGCGCCCCACACTCGGAATGATGGACATGGGCATGGCGATGAGTATGGGTGGGCATGGCGGGATGTCGATGCCCGGCATGGATATGTCGGGCACGCAGGCACCCGCGAAGCCATCGGCCGATGCCAGCATGGCGGGTATGGACATGCCCACGCCCAAGCCCGCTGCTCCGGCGGCTTCGGGTCACGCTGGCCATGACATGGGCAGCATGCGGGGTATGGTCACGCCGGACATGGCCTCCTCCGGCGGAGCCGGCGTTTTCGAGGGGACGCTGCGCGACGGCACAATCATCCGCGCCTCGAATTTACGGGCGCCCGGTACGATCCCGGAGCCGGTGATGCACGCCGGCAGCACGCACGGCTCGGCCAGTGCCGGCACAGCGATGGAGACACGGAGCCGACTGTCGGAGCCGGGCGCCGGACTGGGCGAGGACGGATGGCGCGTGCTCGTCTGGACCGATGTCAAGCGACTCACGCCGGCTGCGACCTTCGAGGCGCCAGCGCGCGAGATCGAGCTGCACCTGACCGGCAACATGGAGCGCTACATGTGGTCGATCAACGGGATCAAGTATTCCGATGCACCCGATCCCATCCCGCTCAAACACGGCGAGCGCATTCGGCTGACCATCGTGAACGACTCCATGATGGCGCACCCCATGCACCTGCACGGCGTGTTCATGGAACTCGAGAATGGACACGGACCTGAGTGCCCGTACGTGCACACGATCAACGTGAAGCCGGCCGAGCGCGTGTCGCTGCTCGCGACGCCGGTGGATCCGGGACCATGGGCATTTCATTGCCACGTGCTCCTTCACATGGACCTGGGGATGTTCCGGGTGTTTCAGGTATCGGAACCGGATGGGACGATGACGACCAGCGAAGGGGCGGCGGTATGAGGAAATGGCTCGAAAGCGCACACACGGCGTGGCTGCATCTCACAGTGTGCGCGTTCTTGTCGCTGCTCGGCGCGACCGCGCAGGCGCAGCCAGCAGGAGCTCATCATGGCATGGACCTCGATCGTGTCATCCGCACGTTCGTCCTCGCGGAGCAATTGGAGGTGCATGCGAACCAGCCCGAGCGCCCCGTGGACGTCGAGCTGGTCAGCTGGATCGGCGGCGACTATCGTCGGCTGTTCCTACGCGTGCAAGGCGAGCAGTCGACGCGCAGATCGGGTGGCGGCGAGATGCAGGGCGACGTGCTGTATGGAAGGTTCATCGCGCCGTACTGGTCCGTCGTTGCCGGCGCCCGCGTCGATACGAGACTGCGCAAGGACGTTGTGTCGGTCGACGGTGAGAACCCCTCGAACGGTCGGCGCGCACCAAGCGCTCGGTCGACGCGCGGAATGATTGCGGTCGGCTTTGTCGGCTTGGCGCCTGGGTGGTTCGAGCTTGAGCCGACGCTACTCGTCAGCGACAAGGGTGACGTGTCGCTTGATCTGCAGTCGTCGTTCGACCTGCTCCTCACGCAACGGCTCATCGTGCAGCCGTGGGTGGAGATCAACGCGGCCGTGCAGGCGGTGCCGGAAATCGGTGTTGGCTCTGGGCTCAACGATGTCGAGGTCGGCGCGCGCATGCGCTACGAAATCCGGCGCAAGTTCGCGCCCTACCTGGGCGTCTCGCTGCTTCGTCGCACCGGTGTCACAGCGGCCACGACCCATAACCTTGGCGAGCGGCGAAGTGTCGGCACTATCATGGCCGGCCTGCGGATCTGGCGATGACCGCGCAGATCGCGCTCCAAATACCTGGGCCGCGGGGCCCTGCGTCAACAACAGAGGTGTTTCCGATGCGCTCTCTTTTCATCACTGCACTCATCGCTCTTGGCGTCGCCGGCGGCACTCTCCTGCAGGCACAGGCAACTGACACCATGCCAGCGAACCATGCGAGCATGCCGATGCAGCGGGATCGTGAGATGACCGCGCTGCTCACCGATCCGCTGGGGTCGCGTGGCGCGTCCGGGACGGCCACCGTGAGCGGCACGACGGTGCGCATGAACTGGTCTGGTGATCAACCGGGCGCCGTGCGGGTCTGGTCCGTGCGACGAGGCTCCTGCACGCGTGACGCGGGGCTCGTGGGCGCGGCCAGCGCCTACGCACCGATCACCGTCGACGCGTCGGGCAGTGCCAGTGGAACCGCAAATCTCGGTGCGCCACCGATCCCGGATGGTCAATTTCATGTGCTCGTGCAGTCGTCCGCCGGCTCACCCGCGGCCGGTGCAGGTGCGACTATCCTCGCGTGTGGCACTCTGGCCCGTGCAGCGACTCCTTCACGGGCGGCAGCGACGGAACTCACAACCTCGCCGAACGGCAGCCGACCTGCGGCGACGGATCACTCGACGATGGACCACTCCGCGATGGATCACTCTGGCATGAACATGTCGGGCGGGGGTGCGTCGAGTGGCGCGGTGGGCGCGTCGACTTCCGGCACGAGCATGCCGGGCATGAGCATGCCGGGGATGGATGACTCGACGATGATGGCCATTCACATGCGCATGATGGCCGACCCGGTGATTCGTGAGCGCGTGATGACGGATCCGGTGCTGCAGCGCATGATGGCGCAGATGCCGGGCATGTCCTCGATGATGGCAATGAACATGGAGATGGAAATGCCCGGAATGGCGGGTTCGCCGGCAGCGAGCCGGGCGACGGCCGGTACGAAGGCGACGAGCACAAGGGCCAAGCCCGCAGCGAGAGCCGCCACGAAGCCTGCTGCCAAGCCTGCGGCGAAACCCGCCGCCAAGCCCGCGCCGATGGCGATGCCGGGCATGGACCACAGCAAGATGCCGGGCATGCGGAAACCGCCGGTATGATCAGCGCCGTCAGGACACCGTCGCGCGGGCTGGTGGGCTACAGGCTCGCTACAGCTCGGTCACCACTGTGCGCCCTGTTGGCGTTGTGGCTTGTCGCTTTCGTACCCGCAACCGCGCGCGCACATGGTTCCCTCAAGAGCGCTGCGCCGGCAGCTGACGCTACGGTGACGATCGTGCCGCGCGAGCTCCGATTGGTGTTCACTGAGGCGCCGGCCCTTGCCTTCAGTCGTCTCGAGCTGCTCGGCGCATCAGGGAGTGCCGTGGCCCTGTCGCCCCTGCGGATCGCGGCAGACTCGCGGCGCGCACTGGTGGCCGACATTCGCGGCACCTTGGTCGCCGG
This sequence comes from Gemmatimonadaceae bacterium, assembly GCA_019752115.1. Taxonomy (NCBI): domain Bacteria; kingdom Pseudomonadati; phylum Gemmatimonadota; class Gemmatimonadia; order Gemmatimonadales; family Gemmatimonadaceae; species Gemmatimonadaceae bacterium. The sequence goes on along the minus strand of JAIEMN010000040.1, from coordinate 23,671 downwards.
CACGTACACGGTTGTATGGCAAATGGCCGGAGACGACGGGCACCCCGTGCGCGGTCGATACACGTTTACCGTCGTTGGGGGCGCGCAGTCGGCAACGCCGGCCCAGACGTCGCCCGGCACGCCGTCGCCTACGCCGTCCGCGCAGCCGGAAACACATCACGACCCTGCATCGATGCCGCAGGGGGCGACATTCGGCGCGGAGTCGCCGGCGTACGTTGCCATTCGCGCGTTGCTGTACCTGGGTCTCCTCATGGCCATCGGAGCAGTCGCGTTCAAGGGGGCGGTGCTACGTCTGCTGCAGCGACAACGCGGCGCGACGAATCCGGTGCTTGCGAGTGCGCGACATGGCGCCGCGCGTATCGGCCTGCTCGGAATCGTACTGGTCGGCGTGGCCGCGCTGCTGCGTCTGGGTGCGCAGTCCTATGCGATGCATCCGCCTGGTGCGACGTTCGATCCGCAGCTCGTCCGCGCCATGCTGACCGAAACGGTCTGGGGACGGGGTTGGCTGCTTCAGGTCGTCGGGGTAGTTGTCGCTGCTGCCGGCTTCCGTGTTGCGGTGCGTAGCGCCGGGGGGTGGGGATTGGCGACACTGGGCGTTCTCGCCTTGACGGTCACGCCCGCACTGTCGGGGCATGCGGCGGCCGCGCCCGGTCAGGCAGGACTTGCCATCATTGCCGACACGCTACACGTAATCGGTGCCGGCGGATGGCTCGGCAGCCTGCTCGTGGTGCTGGCCGCAGGGTTCCCCGCGGCGATGCGGCTCCCGGACGAGGAGCGCGTCGGCGCAATCGCCGACCTGTTCAATGCCTTTTCGCCGACCGCACTGCTCTTCGCAGGCATCGTCGCGAGCACGGGCGTCTTTGCGGCCTGGTTGCACCTGAGCGAGGTTTCTGCCCTGTGGCAATCAGGGTATGGACGGACGCTCCTGCTCAAGCTCGCCATTCTCTCTGTCGTCGCGGGTACTGGCGCGTACAACTGGCTTCGCGTCAAGCCGACGCTCGGCACTGCTGCAGGCGCCATGCGGATACGCGCATCGGCTCGTGTCGAGCTCATGGTCGGCCTGCTCGTCCTGATCGTCACGGCGGTGCTGGTCGCCACTCCGACGCCGATGGACATGCAGGGGATGGATATGCCCGGAATGTAGGCGCCCTGCAGGCCCAGAGCAGCGGAGGAAATTCAGCCGTGCGACATGCCGGGCACCATCAGGACGTCTGGTGCGTGCGCCGGCATCCGGCCCCGCATGGTGAGGTCGCCAAAGAGGGCGGCGAGCAGAACGCCTCCGGCGAGCGCGACGACCGAGAGCACGGTCACAGCGGCGACCTGCGCGCGCGTCGGCAGGGAGGCCGCAGGCGAGAGCGCAGCACTGCTGGCGTCGGCACTGGCCGCTGCGTGCGAGGCGTGTGCCGAGGACGCGGTGGAGGGCACACCGGGCGCGTGGACGACGGGCGATCCGCCGCGTCCCAGTGCGCGCTCGGTGCCCATGCCATGCTTGAGGCCCGCGGCAACGAGCCAGACGTTGACCGGGTAGGCCGTCACGGCACCGACGAGCGTGGCGAAGGACATCACGCCCCAGAAGTGGAGCGACCGTGGCTCCATGGCGGACATGTGGCGCGTCATGAGCACCACCATCACCGGGATCATGCCAGCCATGACGGCATTCATCGACAACCATTCCGGGATGATCGACCGACGAAGCGCGGTGACGTAGGAGCCGCCGAACATCTCGCGCATGAACAGCGCCTGGAGGATCAACAGGCCGAATGCGAAGCCGAAGATGTACTCGGCGGCAACGTCGAGCTCCATCGGGAGGCCGAGTGCCATGGTCACCGCGGCGGCGGCGATGATGCCGGTGGCATCTCCCGCGAGGCAGTGAATGGTGGATCCCAGCGCCTGTTTCCACAGCGGCTTGACGAACTCCGCGTGCGTGCCAGGTGCCGGCTCCTTGCACGAAAGGACATAAATGGCGCCACCGATCGCTCCCGTGTAGAGCGTGACCAGTACCCAGCCCCATTTCATGACGCGCATCTCGGGATTGCGCGTGAATGCGTCCCATGCGACGTAGGCGGTGCTCACGCCCGTCAAGGAAAACCAGATCACGAGGGCGATGTCGATCACGCGCATGCAGTGCGCCCGGCAGGGGTTGAGTCGGAGAGATCAGCGCAGCAATCATGGCTGACCGGTCGCAGCAGAGATGGGCTCGTCGTGAAACGCACTCGCTCACGATGAGCCCCTCGCACATTTCGTGTACGAGGGGCGGCGCATGCGTCACAATCGGAGCTGGCGCGCTACGCGACTACTGGCCCGAAGCCTTGCGCAGGAATTCTTCGATCTCGCGCGTCTGATCACGCTTCATGCGCTCGGCCATCGCCTTCACCTTGGCGTCCTTCAGCATCGGCAGGTGGTGGTCGATCATCTGGGTTGCCTGCTGGTGATGCTGCACCACGTGGTGGTAGAACATGCGGTCGTATGCAGCGCCGCTTAGTGGCTTGAGTTCGTCGACCATCTTCTGATTGTCGGGCATGATCTTCGGATCGTACGCGTCCTTGTACTGCTGCTCCAGCTTGGTCACCATCGAATCGAGCTCGGCGTCCTGCTTGGTGTCGAGCTTCTCCGCATCAGCCTGCGTCGAGGCGGACCCCTTCTTCTCTTCGATGGTCAAATGGGCCATGGCGATCATTCCCTTGTGATGCTCGCTCATCATCCGCAGAAAGTCCCGGTCTGGGTCACCGGTGGCGCCACCCATGGGCGCCATGCTGCTCATGTTGCCCATCGTGCTGTGGTCCATACCCGCCATGCCGCTCATGCTATCAGACGCGGCCGTCGTCGCCGAGGCCCCGGCAGTCGGTGCAGCGGCGCTGTCACCCACAGCGGGCTGATCGGTTTTCGCGTTGCAGGCGGTGGTCGCGACGATGGCCGCGACGATACATAGCCGTGCCGTGGCGCGCGTACCCATCCGTGTGACGTTTCGCGCAACACCGAACAGCGGGGATCCTGTCATTGATGCCTCGTTGAAAAAAGTGAACTCTGCACCCACATGTGATGGCGGCTCTCTCCACTGCCTGCCGCGCCGCATGCTGTGGGAACGCTCGGCCGCTTTAGCTCGCATAAAACATACCGGCGTGGATGGCCGGTCGTTACCCACACAGATGAGTTGGCAGATGCCGCTCCTCCCATGGCGTTTGATTCGGCATAAAACGTGCGCCTCGATGCCGCACGACGGTGCATACGTGTGTGCCGACCCGCGAGGCAACCGACCATTTCGACGTTGAGGACCCGCCCCATGCTCATTGGACACTCCGCTCTCGCTCGCTACCTGTTGCCGGCCGCGCTCGTGCTGGCGGCTGCCTGTGGTGACGCGCCCACCGCAGTCGATCCCACGACGCTATCCGATGCCGTGTCGTCGCGTACACCCGCAGCGCTGAGCGCACCTGCGCCCACGACGGCTGGGGCCCGCTACGAGGTGAAGTTCATGTCGGACATGATCGATCATCACGAGATGGCGATCAAGATGGCGGAGCTCTGCGTGTCCAAGGCGGTGCACGCAGAGCTCCGCACCCTGTGCGCGGACATCATCGCCACCCAGCGGGCCGAGATGATGCAGATGCAGACCTGGCTCCGCACGTGGTACGGGATCAGCTACCAGCCCGAGATGAAGCCGGGCGACATGCGCATGATCGAGAAGATGGCCGCCCTTCCGGCCGCAGAGTTCGAGGTGGAGTTCATGCAGATGATGATCAAGCATCACTCGAAGGCGGTGAAGGAAGGCGAGGATTGTCTGGATCGCGCGTACCACGCAGAGCTCATCGCGCTGTGCGAGAACATCATCGCCACGCAGTCACGTGAGCGTGCGCAGATGCAGCAGTGGCTCTGCGCGTGGTACGGGATCTGTAAGTAAGCGCGTCGAACGCTCCTTGTCGTCCACTCCACTTCAACGACCCGAGGCCTACAGATGGCGCACGATCACGGACACACGATGCCAAGCGGTGACATGCAGCAGTGCATTCAGGCGTGTCTCGACTGCTACGCAGTCTGCACTACAAATGCGGCACACTGCTTGGGTCTTGGCGGCGAGCACGCGAGTCTCGAGCACCAGACGATCTTGCTGGACTGCGCCAGACTGTGTCAGGCGTCGGCGGACTTCATGCTCCGCGGCTCGCACAGGCACCAGCAGGTGTGTGCAGTATGCGCGGAAGCGTGCCGCGCCTGCGAGCGCGAATGTACACGCCTGGGCGCCAGCGACGCGATGATGCAGCAGTGCGCCGAAGCCTGCCGCCGCTGTGCCGAGTCGTGTGAGCGCATGGGCAACATGGCGATGTAACCCTGATTGCCCGGAGGGTGTCGGCGCGCTCCGCCGACACCCCTCGAGTCGGCAGAACCATGCCGATCCATGCCGAGGGCCGTATTCACTTCGCCCGTTGCCGGCGGTCACGCCGACACGCCCGTACCTTGCCGGGCGTAACGAGCCGGATGTGCCGCTCCCGGCCGTCCACGATTCACCGCAACCCGCATCGGCGCGAGGATAGCATGACCGATCCGCATGCCCGCCATCACGCTGATGGGGTCACCGCCGGCCCACAGGGATCTTCCGCCCCGCCAAGTGGCCATGGAACGGAGCATCAGCAGCATACCGGTGTCTACGGCACGACAGATAGCGCCGCTCCAGCACATGCGTCACATGCGGCCGGGGGCATGGTCGTGGCGGATCATGCCGCGCACGACAAACATGCCGGCCACTCGGTCGAGATGTTCAGGAGCAAGTTCTGGCTCTCGCTAATGCTCACGCTCCCCACGCTCATCTGGGGACACATGCTGCAGAACGCCGTAGGGTACTTCGCGCCCCGCTTTCCGGGGTCGGCGTTCATCCCCGCGGGATTTGGCATAGCGGTGTTCCTGTACGGTGGGGCGCCGTTTCTGCGCGGCGCGTGGCGCGAGATCGCGAGCCGCCTGCCTGGCATGATGACCCTCATCGCACTTGCGATCACGGTGGCGTTCGTCTTCAGCGTCGCCGTGCTGCTCGGCTTCCCGGGTATGCCACTCTGGGAAGAGCTGGCGACGCTCGTGACGATCATGCTGCTCGGGCATTGGCTCGAGATGCGTTCGATCTCTCAGGCGCAGGGCGCACTTGGCGAACTCGCGAAACTGTTGCCGTCCACAGCCGTTCGTGTCCACGGTACCGGCGCTGAGGAACATCTGGAGGAGATTCCGGTCGGCGAGCTGCGCGACGGCGACGTGGTGCTCGTGCGTCCAGGCGCGAATATCCCGGCCGACGGTCTGGTTCGCTCGGGACGCAGTACGGTGAACGAAGCGCTGCTCACGGGCGAGTCTGCACCCGTCGACAAGGAAGAAGGAGCGAAGGTGATCGCCGGTGCCATCAACGGGTCCGGATCGCTGCGGATAGAGGTGACCGGTACGGGGGAGCGCACGGCGCTCGCCGGCATCATGCGCCTCGTGGCGCAGGCGCAGGGCTCGAAGTCGCGCGCACAGGTGCTCGCAGACCGCGCGGCGTTCTGGCTCACCTGGATCGCGCTCGGCGCAGGGGCGGTCACTTTCGCGGCGTGGCTCCTCGCCGGAGCGAGGGCAGCGACGGCAGTGGAGCGACTGGTTTCCGTCCTCGTCGTAAGCTGCCCGCACGCACTCGGGCTCGCCGTGCCATTGGTGCTCGCCATCTCCACCACGCTCGGCGCACGAAGCGGACTCCTGGTGCGCGACCGGCGTGGCCTGGAAGAGGCGCGCAATCTCAACACGGTCGTCTTCGACAAGACGGGCACGCTGACCCTGGGCGAGCATCGTGTGGTTTCAATGAAGACCGACGGAGGGCTGGCCGAGGACGAAGCCTTGCGGCTTGCGGCCGCGGTGGAGCGCGATGCAGAGCATCCCGTCGCCCGCGCCATCGTCAAGAGCGCCGAAGCGCGCGGGCTCGCGATCCCGGCCGCCACAGCATTCGAGGCGATTGCGGGGCGTGGTGTGCGGGCCACCGTGGAAGGGCGTCAACTTGCCGAGGGTGGACCGAACCTGCTCAAGAGCCTTGGCGTGACGCCGAGCGCGCAGATCCGGTGGTTCGCCGACGAGGTCACCGCGGCCGGACAGGGTGTGATCTATCTGATCGAATCCGGCCGAACCATCGCCGCGTTTGCGGTCGCTGACGCGGTGCGCGCAGAGTCCGCCGAGGCCGTGCAGATGCTCCACGCAGCCGGCATCGAAGTGGTGATGATGACCGGCGATGCTCAGGCCGTGGCGGACGCCGTGGCGCGGGAGCTGCGCATCGACACTGTGCTCGCGCAGGTACTGCCCGAGGAGAAGGCCGCGCACATCGAACGGCTGCAGGGCCAGGGCAGGCGCGTGGCGATGGTGGGTGATGGCGTGAATGACGCCCCAGCGTTGGTCACGGCTGACGTCGGGATCGCCATCGGCGCGGGCACGGACGTCGCCGTGGAGGCAGGAGACGTGGTTCTGGTCCGGAGCGATCCCCGTGACGTGCCCCGCATCGTCAATCTGTCGCGCGCGACGTATCGCAAGATGGTGCAGAATCTCTGGTGGGCGGCCGGGTACAACATCGTCGCGATTCCGCTCGCTGCGGGCGTCCTTGCCCCATGGGGGATCGTGCTTTCACCGGCAATTGCTGCCGTCCTGATGTCCGCAAGCACGATCATCGTGGCTGCCAATGCCCAGCTGTTGCGGCGGGTACGACTTTAGCTCGGTGCGAAGGTGAACGGCACTGTTGGCGATACGGCTGGGTGCGTGCACTACGCTAAAGAATCGCGTTGGGCTTTACGCCTCGTAAAAGACGGCATGTTAACTGCGGGTAAGTTGCGAGCCGGCCATTTCCCGCGTCGGTCGAGCCGCACTACGCGGTGAAATGCTGTCTGTACCTAACGCCCGAGGATTATCATGGCGCACCATCAGGGTCACACAAGGCCGAGCAGCGAGATGCAGCAGTGCATCCAAGAGTGCCTCGACTGCTACGCGGTCTGCACCACTACCGCTGCCCATTGCCTTTCGCTCGGCGGCGAGCACGCCAGCCCTGCGCATCAGACCATCATGCTGGACTGCGCAAGGATGTGCCAAACGTCGGCTGATTTCATGCTGCGTGGATCGCCTCTGCACCAGCGGGTCTGCGCGCTCTGCGCCGAGGCCTGCCGCGCCTGCGAGCGCGCCTGTGCGAGCCTGGGAAACAGCGACGCGATGATGCAGCAGTGCGCCGAAGCCTGCCGCCGGTGTGCAGAGTCCTGCGAGCGCATGGCCAGCATGGCCATGTGAGCCGAAACGGGCGTCGCTGAAGTGCACGAGGCGCTCGGCACCTTCCTCCTGGTTACCATTGGGCCTGGCGCAGCGACGTGGCCATGAAGACGAGTGCGTTCAATGGGCCCGTAGGCTGCTGTGATGCGACCGTGCTGTCGGTCGCATCGCGCTGCGTAGGCACGGGGGTTGAGGATCCGATTAGGGACGCGTGGAATACGTGGTGACGACCGCGAGGCTGCAGTTCGTCTTGTCATGCAGTGCGGCTTGATCTCCTGCCGCGTTGCGCCAATATGCTGATCCGGTCAGACCGATGGTTGCTTCGCCGCGCGACGCGAGCGTCGTGTAACCAGCACTCGCTCGCGCGGCGGCTCAGGTGCTGTCGCTGGCCTCGCCGTTTCGACGATGCGACAAATGCGTGTCTCGCCGTCGCCAACCTGCACGTTCGTCGCGTGCTCGGTGAGGCGCGCCAACTCGTCCCGGAACGACTGCAGTTCCCAAAGCCGACGGTCAACGTCGGCGAGCCTTTCCGCGAGCGCCGCTTGCACGCGGCCGCACGGGCTCGTGCCCCGTTCTGCAAGGGCGAGCACCTCCTTGATCTCGTCGAGCGCGAGTCCGAGCGCCTGCGCTTTCCGCACGAATCGGATGCGCTCAATCGTGGCATCGTCGTACTGTCGGTATCCTGCAGCGGTGCGCGCCGGCGGCGGGATGATGCCTTCACGCTCGTAGTAGTGCAGCGTCTGCACGCCGACGCCTGCTGCCCGAGCGACTTCGCCTACTCGAAGCGGCTTCGACGGCGTCGTGGGCACGCTGCCCGCTCCTGCTTCGGATTCTGGCATCGGCTTACTCATGATGTGGTGGGAAGCACGGTGGCGAGCCACAGGAAATACCCTGTCAGGCCGAGCAAGACGACCCCGGACAACAGTTCCACGGGGCGGCGTCCGCGGTCGAGACGCTCGAGCCACCGGCCCAAGCGTCTGCTCCCGTGCTCGGCTCCATAGCCGAGCGCAAGGAATGGCAATCCCCGCCCGATGGCGAAGGCGAAGGACAGGAGTGCGCCGTACAACGGGCGACCCACGGCGGCGGCAACGGTCAGAAGCAGCAACAGGGGACCAGCGGACGACGTGATGGTCGCCACGCTGTAGGCGGCGCCGTATCCGAACGCGCCCGAGCGCCCGCTACGCTGCCGAACCACCGGGTCCCGCACGCGACGGCGCACCCACGGGCCGGCCAGCACGGCGACCGCGCCGAGTCCCAAAACAACTGCGGCGAGGACAGAGAACGCCGGGCCGTTGCTGGTGAACACGCGTCCGGACACCGCGGCGAGGACACCTAAAGTGGTGAGACTCAGGACCAGCCCTCCGAAGAAAAGCAGCGAGAGCAGACCCGGACGCGGCGGGCGCGCCGACACTTCAACCCGGCCGGCGTCCCCCAAGGTGCCCGCAACACCGCGCGACATACTGCCGGATGCGCCGCCGACGTAGCTCACGAGGCCTAAGCCGGTCGGCACGGTGCACGGACACGCGCTCGTGGACAACGCGCCGCCCGCCGCCGCAACCATGACGGCGAGCGCGGAACTCTGCGCAACCGACGCCGACAGCTGCTGAATGAACTCCGCGGGGTTCACGAGGCGCTCCTCGCGCGTGCGCTCATCGCTCGTGCGCTCATCGCATGCCCATCGTTTCGAGCTCGCCACGGAGCTGTTCCTCGGACACGCGGGCCGACTCATAGGCGACCACCACTTCCTTGCGGATCGCGTTCGCCTTGACCGACCGCACGCCCTCGATCTTGGCCAACCTCGTGTCGATGCGCCGTGCGCACGCGTCGCAGTGCATGCGGCGCGCAGGGATCACGGCTTCGGCCACGTCAGGTGTGGTCGCGGCGATGCCCGATTCAGGCTCGTCGCCTGCGCGCTCCTCGTCGAGCTGCAGGCGCACGAGCATCGCTGTCGACGCGAGCACGCCCAGCACCGAGACCGCCATGATCCCAATGGCGAGCGGCGCGGTGATCGCGCCGACGATGGCGAGCGTCATGCCGATCACGTTGGCGGTGACCGCGATAGCGATGTTGTGGCGCATCTTCCGGTGCGAGGCGCGGCCGAGGATGATCGCGCTCGCCACCTTGTCCAGCTTGTCGCTCACGAGCACGACGCCCGCCGACTGCATGGCCACGTCGGTGCCGGCGCCCAGCGCGATGCCGACGTCGCTTTGCACAAGAGCCGGCGCGTCATTGATGCCGTCGCCGACGAACGCTACCGTGCGGCCTTCCGCCTGCAACCGCGCGATGATGTCGACCTTCTCCTGCGGCAGCAGCTCGGCGTGCACGTCATCGAGGCCAATGTCCCGGGCCACCGCTTCGGCGACGCTCCGACTGTCGCCCGTGAGCATCGCCGTGCGCAGCCCCATAGCCTTCAGGCGCGCCATGAGCCGCGCGGTGCCCGGCCGCGGCGTATCCTGCAGGGCGATGACGCCCAAGAGCTGACCGTCGACGGCGACGTACACCACCGAGTGTCCAACCTCGAGTGCACGGACGCGCTCCTCAATCGCAGCGGGCACCGTGGCACCAGTGCCCTCACTCGTGAGGAATGTCGGGCGGCCCACGACAACGCGACGACCGCCCACGCTGGCGACGACGCCCTTGCCCGGCACGGCGCGGAAGTCCGAGGCGTCAGGGTGCCGGATCTCCTGGAACTGCGCATAGCGCACGATGGCGCCGGCCAGCGGATGTTCGCTGCCGGCTTCTGCGGCCGCCGCGAGCAGGAGGAGGTCCTGCTCGGTCCCGGTGAAGGGGATGGCCTCGCGTACGGTGGGACGTCCGTAGGTGAGCGTGCCGGTCTTGTCGAAGACCACCGTGTCGACCTCGGCCAACGCCTGGAAGAACTCGCCGGCGCGCACCAGCAGGCCGCGCGCGATGCCGTGCCCACCACCGATGGCGAGCACCATTGGCGTCGTGATGCCGAGCGCGCAGGGGTAGCCCATGATGACCACGGTGAGGGCGATCAGCGTCGCCTGCTGCGCGCTCCCCGAATACACCAACCAGCCGATGAACGCCACGGCCGCGACGGCATAGACCACGGGCCCGTAGTAGTTCATGAGCCGGTCCATGAGCAGCTGGATCGGCGGCTTCCGCTCTTCGATCTGCCGCATCAGCCCGACCACCTGCGCGACGAAGCCCTCGGAGACGAGCCGCGTCACTTCGACGCGCACGAAGCCGTCGACGTTCATTGTGCCGCCAACCACCTCGCCGCCGGCCTCTCGGAACGCTGGCACGCTCTCGCCGGTGACGCTTGCCATGTCGAAGCTCGAGCTGCCCTCGCGTACGATGCCGTCGAGTGGCACCAATTCGCCCGGCCGCACGGCAACGATCTCGCCCAGCGTCACCTCGGCGACCGGGACCTCCACTTCGTGGCCGCCGCGTATCACGCGCGCCGACTGGGCCTGCAACGACAACAGCCGACGCACCGATTCCGCGGCGCGCTTCCGCGTGCCCAGCTTGAACGCACCGAAGAAGAGGTGCAGCGCCATCAGCCAGACGGCAACGGGGAAGAAGTTGGGCCACGCGGTCGGTTGCATCAGATGGCCGACGCCGATGGCGAATGCGCCCCAGGCGCCGGTGGAGAGCAGCACGTTGGCATTGATGACGCGCTCACTCAGCGCCATCAGCGTCTTGCGGAGAATCGGATAGCCGATCCAGGTGAGGACGATGATCGCGACCAGGGCGCTGACCAGCGCGCGGGTCCGTTCCGGCAGCCCGGCAAGGTTCAGCGGATCGAACAGCAGGTCCGCGATGGCGAGTCCCATCGCGAGGCCCCCGCGCCGCCGGATGGTGGCGAAGAGCGCGCCGTCGGTCGCCACCTGCTGCGCCTCGGTCGCCACCACGGTGTAGCCCAAGTCTTCGACTTTCTTGGCGACCTGCTGCTCGGTCACGCGAGCGCGGTCCGCGTCGACGAGGATGATGCCGTGGACGAGGTTGACCTGCACGCTGTTCACGCCTGGGACGCGCGCGAGCGCCTTCTCGACGGACATGGTGCAGAACGAGCACATCATGCCACTCGCCTTGATCTGGATCAGCCGGTTCTTGGCGGCCATGGATGGAGCCCGGTGGACGAATCGGTGCCCAAGTCCATGTGACCGGGCAAACCCTTCACGTGTGCACAGTACACCCTCTAGTCGAGTAGAGGGTCAAGGGCCGCTCGCGCGTTGACGCGAGGACCAGCTAGCTGCCGGCTGGGGCCGGGTATGCGCGAATGTCAGCGACGCCGCGTCCATCTTCGACGACATAGGGACGTCGGAGCCCTGCGGTCGGCCGATGGATGGCGAGACTGACGCCGCATACCGTTAAGCTCTGGATGTCGTGCCCCCAAATGGCATCAGGATGCGCAGTCCAAAGCCGCGCGCAATCGCTCCCGGAACTCCAAACACACTGCGATGCGGATTCCTCCCGTCCTCATGCTTCTCAGCGCCATCGCGTTGAGTGCGGCGTCTGCGGTGGCCGATCCGCTCGTTCGTCCATATCGGGCGCGCTCCGACTGCTCGGCGGTCTCATCGCCGCTGGCGGCCTGGCCGTGGCCGGCGCGGGGGTCGCGGCATTCCGCCGGCAGCGCACGACCGTCGATCCGCGCTACCCCGAGCGCGCCACGACGCTCGTCGCCGAGGGGGTGTACCGCTGGACCCGCAATCCGATGTACGTGGGCTTCGTGAGCGTAGCGGCCGGCGCGGCGGTGGCGTTGGGCTCGCCGCTCGCGCTGTTCGGCCCAGGACTGCTCGGCGTGTACTTGGATCGCGTGCAGATCCCGGCAGAGGAGCGGGCGCTGCGGGCGCGTTTTGATGCCCCGTTCGAGTCCTACGTCCGGACGGTGCACCGTTGGTTGGGTCGCAGCGGGCACGGACTAGACGGGACCTGATGACCTGAGCCCGCATCGACGTGCCGAGAAGACTCACCAGATCAGTCGCAGTGTTCGCGCGCCATGACTGCATCCTGATACCGCCGATGAGGGGCACGCCCTCGTGACGCGGTGCAGGCCGCTCAGAACGAGCGCTCGAGCCCAGCCTGCACCATGCGTCGCATGCCAGGCAGAAGCCCTCGGGTGCGATCCACTATCACCAGCTCCCCGAAGAGGTTCTTGGCCGTCGCAAACGCCGTCACGCCCAGCCGCCGGAGCGGCACGTTACCGGCGACATTCCAGAGGGTGTTCGCCGGCAGGATGCCCTGCTGGCCGTCGGCCACGGTAACACGCGTGTTGGCCGCATCGCCGAACTGCTGTCCGAGGTGCACCGCCTCGACGGACACGTCGGCGCCACCGCGATGCCGCAGGCCGAGCGTCGCCGTGGTCGTCAGCGCCGGCGCATACGGCAAGCGCTTCCCGCTCACGTCCAGCCGGGTGCGGGTGCCTGTGCCATTTTGCTCGGCGTACACTTTGCCGGCCACGTCAGCGCCACCGGCACCGATGTAGGCGAAGCGAGTGCCCTCGGTGCGGGCCACCGGCACCCACGTCGTGGCGAGCTGCACGAACGGCGTCACGGCGCGCCCGGCACCCAGGTCGGCGCGGACGTCCAGCTCCAGCCCCTGATGCAGCGTGCGGCCAGCGCTCGTCAGCGTGGCGCCGGTACCACCGGCGACGCTGGCCGGGATGATCTGGTTAGAGAAGTCCATCCGGAAGGCGGTCATGTCCACCGTCCACGTGGCACGTGGCACCCAGCGCAGACCCGCTTCATAGTTCCAGCTGCGCTCGGGATCGAGCTCCACCACGCTGCCGGTCGTGTTGCTGATGATGTCCTCGTTGCGCGGCGGACTGAATCCGCGATGCGCGCCGGCGAACAGGGTGATCGTCGGCAACGCAGTGAACGTGGTGCCCACCCCCGGAATCAGTTCGGTCAGCGACGTTGCACCGGAGACGCCATCCGGGCTTTCAGCGACGGGTCGGAAGTTGCGCCGCGCGATGTCGATGCGCTCGATGCGAAGCCCCGAGGTCACGGTGAAGCGCGCGGTGCCCAGTCGTGCCTGTGCCCAGCCGGCTACGGCATCCGTGCTCCGACGGTTGTCCTCGACCAGGCCGGAGCCTGGGTTGGTGGTCGGGCCGGCGGTGCGACTATTGAAGGACGCCCCGTTGATCTGTTGGCGCTCCTGCACCTCGCGGTGCAGACGGGCGCCCGCGTCCAATGTGCCGAACATGGTCGACAGTCGCAGCGGATGGCTGTAACGCGACTCGGCGCCGAGCACCCGATAACGACGGACCCGCCCCTCGTTGCCACAACCGGATTCGAGATTCTGCATTCCGCCGCAGGCCGGATCGCTGCGGTCATTCGGGCGCTGAGAAGAGTTCGAGGATTGCCGCCACCAAGGCCGTGAGATGTCGTGGCCGTACACGGTGGTGGTGAGGCGCCGCGCCTTGCGGCTGAACTCGTGAGCGACGGTCCCGCCAAGCCGATCAATGGTAAAGACGTCGTTGCGAAACGGATTCTGGCGGGGATTGGTGGCCCACTCGTCTTCGGTCAGTCCAGAGTACGTGACCTGCGACGCCTCACGGTACACGTTGGTCTTGGCGATCAGTCGGTGGCCCGCAGCGAGCGGCACGAAGAGCTTGATGGACGCATCGGTCACGTCCGAACTCACGTTCTCGCGGGCGCCCTCGGCGCGCCAGCGGCCAAGGTCGACCACGGCACCAGCGTCGCCGTTGACGGCCGCCCCGCGGAAATAACCGTTTGCCAATCCATTGCTGCCACCCGTGAAGCGGAGCGTCGCACCGCTCTCGACGGGCAGACCCGGCGTGATGTAGTTGATGACGCCGCCGACCGTCTGGGGGCCGTGCAGAATCGAGCCCGCCCCCTTCAGCACCTCGATGCGCTCCATGCGGCCGACCGGCGGGTGGTAGTACGCCGCGTTGTCGCCATAGGGCGCCAGCGTGATCGGGATGCCGTCCTCAAGCAGCAGCGTCTTGGTGGAGCGGGTGGGGTTGAGCCCACGGATTCCGATGTTGGGTCGCAATCCCAACCCCTCCTCGTCGCGAACAGTTACCCCGGCGAGTTTGCGCAGGGCCTCGTTGGTCGAGGATACGCGCGCGCGCTGTAACGTGCCGCGGTCAAGCACCTGTGCACCTCCCGGAATCGTGTTCCGGTCTGTCGCGGTCCCGATGATGCTCATGCCTGGTAGCCGCGTACTCGAGTCGCGCGGCGGTGCCAACGTTTGCGCATCGATCATCGTTGGCGTGGCTGCGAAAACGAGAAACGGTAGGCGGAGAGCGCAATTCATGGCGAAGACTTTCGGATGAGAACGAATATCATATAATGTTAAAGTAATGCTGAGTATTCTACTCGGCAATGCCCTTCGAGTCCTCGACTGAATTGGGCGGCCTCAGTGGTCCGGACGCCACTTCGGGCGGTGCGGCCGGCGACGCAGATCGCAAAACCGCGGCTTAGCTTTCAGGTGTTGCACATCGCTGACCCATGACCGCAATGCCCTCCCCACGCATGGGTTACCTACCGTTCGAGTCCGTCCGCAAACCATCGCTCATGCTCCCCGCGCCCGCCCCACCACCACGCCCGCCGCGGTCGCCATTGGCGGACAAGCCCCAAGACAGTCCCGCCATCACGCCAGCCCTTGGCCGACTCGGATCCACCGCCGCCTACGACGGGATGATCGCTTTATTCACGCGCGAGCGCCGCTGGCGCGCCGCGCTGGTTGCGCTCGCGGCGCCGAGCCCGGGCGACGTCCTCGTCGACCTCGGCTGCGGAACCGGGACCTTAGCCATCCAGCTCAAGCAAGCGTGCCAGGCCTCGGAGGTGCTCGGCGTTGATCCCGATCCCGCCGTGCTGGCGATCGCCCGCCGGAAGTCGGCGCGCGAGGGGGTCAACGTGACTTGGCACGAGGCGATGGGGGACCGGTTGCCCGCGGTGGTCGGCGCCGGGCGCGCGACCACTGTTGTTTCGTCGCTGCTCTTCCATCACTGTACAACGCCCGTGAAGCATGCTCTCCTCGCGGCCGCCTTCGCCACGTTGCGACCAGGGGGTGCTCTGGTGGTCGCGGACTACGGGCTCCAGCGCACGCGTCTCATGCGTGCACTTTTCCTCGTGATCCAAGCTGTCGACGGGCGGGCCACCACTGTCCCCAACAGCCTTGGCGTGCTCCCCGGCCTGATGCGGGACGCGGGTTTCATCGACGTCGAGGAGTGCGACGTCGTGCCCACGCCAACCGGGTCAGTCTCGCTGTATGTCGCGCGCCGGCCGAACGATCCGCCCGATAGAAGGGCGACGGCGCGGGTAGGAGTCAACGTGTGAGGGGATCGTGACAGCCGCAGTGGACTCCCTTCTCCTGGGATCATCAATGAGCGGCACGACTCAAGCGTCTCGGATGCGGCGGCCTCTTGGCACACGTCGTCCGGACCGCACGACGTGAACCGCTGCGGCGACTCGCAGTTCGGGGGGCCCGGGGGCCGAGTCGCCACTGCGCGGTGGCGCCAGAATACACGCCCCGAGGCCGTCCCGAACGATCGCCTCCCATGACATCTGCGCGATCAAGGCTGTTGATCGCGCAGACGCGCGACGCGACCAGCGAAAATCGGAGCTCGCGCGCCCCAGATGTCGGTCAAGGCGCCTTGGCGAGCGTGCGGATGTACCGAGCGACGGCGCGCATCTCCTCGTTCGAGAGCTTGTCGGCCAAGCTCTGCATGTCGCGGCCCGCACCTTTGCGAACCACCGTTACGAGTGAATCATCCGAACGCTTCGCAAAGAACCCGGGATCAGCAAAGCTGGGAATCCTGTTGTACTTCTTGAGGGCTTGCTTGGTTGGCGCCCCAAGTACGCCGTGGCAGGCCTTACAGTGCTCGAGGTACAACGCCTTGCCATCAACTTGCAGTCGCGACGCGACGACGGCAGCCGACATCGCCATTCCCTCGCCGATCGGAGAAGACTCGAGTTTGAGCAGTTCACGCGCGCTTCCGCTGACGGTACCAGTCAGAAGCGCGAGCCGGAGCAGTGATGAGAGCGACATATGGGTCCCAGCTAGAGAAATAAGTTGTCCGCGAGGCGCGGGCGCCCGCCATCAGTATGCGACCTGCAAACGCGTCGCGAGCCCCGTGCGTCTCGCCTGTGCGTCCGATTGGATCTGATCGCGATAGAGCTCGATGCTCCAACGGAGATACTCCGGGACATTCAACGGGAGAACGGCTCCCACCGCCACGCGCGTTCGGCCCAAGTCGCGAATCGCTCGGTCGCGGTTGAGATACTCATACCGCGAAAGAAGGGTCAAGGGCAACTTGTTGATCGTGTACTGCGCCTGTAACCACCAGGCGTCTCCAGACACAGGGTCTGATCTCGCTTCGCTCACACCGCTCGACTTGTAGCGGTCCCGCCCCATCACATAGCCGCCGAGCACTTCAAAGCGTTGGAGGATCTTGTTGGCCGTCACCGCGAGCCGGTAGTACCGCGTGCTGACATCGGACTGCTGCGGCACGACGCCAAGCGCATTGCCGGCGTAAGCCGCAAGCCCTAGTCCACTGCCCGCATCATCCCAGATGAACTGATTGGTGAGCACGACATCACGCTTTGAGACCGCAGCCCCACCTTCCCCTGAGCCGACAACCAAGCCGTTGAGCACCTGAAGCGCGACGCGATTTCTTCCACCCAGTACGGTGAACACCTCTGCCCCGGTCTGATCGCCGCCAAGTCGCAGCGGAATGCGTTCGGTAACCGATTCATCGTATGCGAGCGGCGTGAAGATCGCTGTGGCTCGATCGAACCCAGCGACGCCGCCTGCAGCGAACAGGAGGTGGCCCTGCGCCAGCCGGAATCCGCTGTAGCGAGACTCCTTGCCCCAGATCCCTGAGATGGAACCAATGAGGTCGATGGCGGCGTCCGGCGTGCGTTCAAATTCGAGGTATGCCCCGTATCGCTTGCCCAGCGGTCCGGCCGCAAAGAAGCTCGCCGACGGTATAGAGATGCCGTCCGCTTCACGTGCTTCATTCTTGCGCGCAACGCGGTCATAGGCGCCAATCACCCGAGCCGCCAGATAGTTCTCGACCTTCTTGACGTCGACGCTGACGCCGATATCGTCTGGCATCCGGTAGCCGGCCCACTTGAAGGCGATGCCCGTTGCGTTCAGGCGTGGAACGGCGGGGGAATGGCATCCCGAGCAGTTCATGTTGTAGCGTCGCGCCCAAGGGGGCAGTGCATGTAGGGGCAACGGGAGCGCCGCGAGCAGGCTACCCCAAAGCGTAAGAATGCGAATCCCGCTCATATAGAACGTCTCCACGGAAAGAGGATAGACGGTGACGCAAAGGATGACGATTGCGCTAGTTGGGCGGGGATGTCTGAGGGGCGCGCCCCGGCGCAGAGGGGATCGGAGACGGAAACGTATCGCGAATCGCCAATGCGGCCTCCTTGCCCGGCCTGCCGCGCAAGGCGCTGAGGTACTGCGCGATCTCCTCGATCTCTTGGTGACTTAACGACGGAGGGCCAAAGGCGGACATCTTGGAATCGGCGTGGAATGCGCTCGGATTCTCGATGAAACTGTGCAGCCAAGCGATACTGTGGCGCGCACCGACAAGAGTCAGCTCGGGCCCGTCAGAACCTCCCGATCCGTCGACCACGTGACAGCTCGCGCATTGTCGCCGAAAGGTGGCGCGACCCGCGCGCGCGACTGAGCTCAAGACTCGACCGGTTTCCGGTGCGACAGTCTGTTGCGCGTCGCGCACGGCCGCTCCCAAGAGGACGACCGAGCCGCCGAGAAGCACGCTTGCTCCGAGCGCAGCGAACGGACGCCCCCTCAAGCGCCTCGTGCTTCGGCGATCAAACAGGGGCAGCCCCAAGAAGACCACTGCCAAAAGGGACGGCACCCCGATGGCGACGGTAGCTTCCATCGACCCTGGAAACAACTTCAGCAACTGAAAAAATGGTAGAAAGTACCATTCGGGTGTGGGGATGTATGAGTTGTCGGTCGGATCGGCCGGTGCCTCGATCGGTGCTCCAGCCCACCACGCCACGACGAAGAGCACGACAATGACGAGCAGCGACGCGACCACATCCTTCGCAATAATGTCCGGCCAGAATCGCACGCCGCCTTGCTTGCTTCCCTCGTAGACCCGCGCGTAGTGCTCCACGTACTCGGCATCGTCCGTCCGTGCGGGCGCACCTGTTTCCAGCAGACGCGCTGGCGCCGCAATGCCCTGCCGTACCACCATCGCCAGATGCATCGCTATCAGCACGACGATCCCGCCAGGTAGCCAAAGCACATGAAACGCATAGAACCGCGTGAGCGTGGCCGCGCCGAGTTGCGATCCGCCCTTTAACAACAGCGCCAAGTCGCCGCCGATGTAGGGCACGGTGCTGGCGATGCTTGTACCGACTTGCGTTGCCCAATAAGCGCGCTGGTCCCACGGCAGCAAGTATCCGGTGAAGCCGAAGCCGAGTACCAGACCGAGCAAGCCCACGCCGATTATCCAGTTCACCTCGCGCGGGTATTTGTACGCACCCATTGCAAACACCCGGAGTGTATGCAGCAGCGCCAGCACCACCATGGCACTCGAGCCCCAGTGGTGAACCGCTCGAAGAACACGGCCCGCCGCGACCTGCTGCTCGAGAAACTTGATGCTGTTGTAGGCGTGGTCAGGAGAGGGCGCGTAAAACATCGCCAACACCAGGCCGCTGACGAGTTGCACCAGGAAGACTGCGAGGGTGGCGCTGCCCAAGGTATGCCACCATGTGAGACCACTGGGAACCGGACGATCGAGGAGACCGCGATAGAGTCCGCGTAGGTCGAGCCGACGATCCAGCCATCCGCGCTCCGAGATTGAAGGATCGGGCTCGCTCATGTCTCCACCTTGGATGCGATGCCCGTGCGAAATGTCAGGTGCTGGATGAACACTTCGCCGTCCACCACTTTCACCGGGAGCGAATCGAGCGGTCGCGGCGGCGGCCCGCCCAGCACCTCACCGGTCTTCACATCGAAGAGCCCGTGGTGACACGGGCAGTGAAAGCGCTTCTGTTCGGCATCATGACCAACGCTGCAGCCCAAGTGGGTACAGACGGAACTGAATGCGCGAAACGAAACGGCGTCATCGGTATACAACCACACGCTTCGCAAGGCTCGCGTCTCGATCCATGCGTCGTTGATTGTCTCGGTGAAGTCCACCTTGAACGGAACGCCGACGTCGACCGTGTTCACGTCATCGATCACCTTGGTCCAGCGACTCGCGGCCGGCTTTCGAAAGACTGGCGAAAACAACGCCATCAGCGACGGGGCCGTCGCTAGGAGCCCCGCGAAAGCACCGAGCACTCCACTCAGTGTGACGAGAAAGCGTCGACGACGAAGCACTTTTCGAGACTCCTCCGGCGCCGAATCGTCGCGGGTGAGAGGCACTCCCTGTTCAGTCACACAATCCTCACTCGAGTAGGTAGGACTACGCTCCAGCAGCTCGGCACCATCACCGTCGACTTAGTCGGGGCAATTTTATAACGAATAAAAGAGAACGCAAGCATGGCGATCTCTGACGAGTATGTCAGCATTTCCCCGGTCAAGAGGCACGAAGCAGGCATCGTGGTCCATAAGGCGGCGGCGAACCTCGCCGCCGGGAAGGCTCCGGTGGCACATCACAGCGCTACGCGAGTCGAACGCGCGAGCACCGCCGTTGCATTGGCTTGTCGAACCGCTCCGTTGCCGCCGCCTTCGTGGCCATGAACCTCTTCATTGGTTGAGGCTTATGACCTCGGTCCTCAATCCGAACCTGTTCGACGCATCCAGGCTAGCCCCTCGCGAAGGTGTGCACAAAGCGAAGGAACTGTTCCACATCCCGCTGCAACGAGCCGAGCCCCATGGACACGCGGACAGCACCGACCGGTCGATCCCCCATGCAGGTCGCGAAGGCCGGGATGGAAAACTGATCGCCCAATTGATCAACGCACTGCGGCATCCGCTCGTCGCTCAAGCCGAACGCCCGCTCGGCGCACCCGGGATTACAGAAGCACCCACCCCGAACGGCCACGCGGTGCGCTCGTGCTGCGGATTCAACTTCCCAAAAGGGAATGGCGGCGCCTCGATGATCCAGGAGCGTGAACGAAACGGTTGAGCCGCGCTGATGCATATCGCGCGGGCCATGCAGCCGCACCAAGGGCTGCCCCCCCGGATGGCAGGCGTCGACGAGCTCCATGATGAGTGCCTCTGTCAGTCGCGCCAGATGCCGCCGCAATCGCGGTCGATCACTCTCGACGACGGCGCGCAAAGCCAGCGGCACGGCACCGAGGGCCAAAAAGTGCGGGCTCCCATCTTCGAAGGCTTCCACCGCGTTCGTTAGGCGGTGGCGGTCGTGCGCCATCGAAACCCAGTCGACAGTGCCACCCGCGAACCAAGGGCGACGCAGCGTGGCCAAGGCCTCACGGCGAGCAACCAGTGCGCCGACCCCCGTGGGGTAGCCGCTGATCTTATACAGGGAGAGACAGAGAAAGTCGGGTTGAATCTCAGTGAGATTCAGATCGGCAGTCGGGAGATAGGCGGCGGCATCGAGCAAGACCCGCCATCCACGCCGCCGGGCCGCGGCGACGAGGTCCAACGAATGCCGAACGCCCGAAAAGTTGCTTTGCGCGGGCATGGCCAGCAGCGACGGAGCCCTCGGAGCGGCCGGGAGTGTCTCCGGCCGAATGGTGAGCCGCAGCTCTGCGGAGATCGGCAGAATCTCCACGGTGGCCCCGCGTGCCCGCGCGAACTCTCGCATGCCCACCACGGAGTTGTGGTTGTCGGCGGCCAAGAGCAGCGCACTTCCGGTCTCGAAGGGAAAACTCTCGCCGACGAGCTTGCACGCAGCGGAGGCATTGGCGGTGAAGATCACCGCGTACTCAGCGTCGTCCGCGCCGAGGAATTGCAAGACGGCGCG
Organism: Gemmatimonadaceae bacterium; assembly: GCA_019752115.1. Taxonomy (NCBI): domain Bacteria; kingdom Pseudomonadati; phylum Gemmatimonadota; class Gemmatimonadia; order Gemmatimonadales; family Gemmatimonadaceae; species Gemmatimonadaceae bacterium. Next base: position 2,577 of record JAIEMN010000040.1, on the reverse strand, counting down.
TCTCGCCTGCGAAACGGCATCGGTCGCAGCCAATGAGGGGGCCGAGTGCGAGTGTGGGTTCCCCAACACAGTCGCCGAGAGACGATTCAAATCTTGCGCGAGAACAGACGAAGCAAAGAGACTTGCGCCGGTGTAGTCGAGGTACGCCATGCCGACGGCATCTACGCGAGCGAGTTCACGTCGACGCCACGCGAGGAACCACGATTCGTCCGATTCCGCAGAGGAGCCGAGCGGCTGGGGAATGTTTGTCAAGGACGACGGCTCATGCATGACGGTCCGATTCTCCGATGACGTGTTGCAGCGCTTCGCGCGCATCGAGTTCGCGTGTACTGTTGCCGGTCCTGACGAAGTACCGCGCGACATGCTGATCTGTGAGGAATACCGGCCACGGTGCGCGCTCGACCAGCACACGACAGACGTCGTGGCCACCTACGGCGTGAAAGAACACGTGTACATAGCGGCATGCGGCCGTACCCAGATGCTGCTCGATCAAGCCGATGACGAACTGCTGAAAACCATCGCGGTTTTTGCGGCGAAGTGTCCCGAGGTCCGACGTAAGTCCGCACGGATGTCCCAAGTCATCCACGCCGATGAGCACGCTGCCACCGCGGGTATTCATGAGTGCTGCGGCTGAGCGAACTATTGCGAGTTCCAGCGCTCGATTTACTCGGCCGACACTATGGTCCCAGCGCGCAGTAGCCTTGAATTCGACCGTCTCGCTCTCGCCCGATGCGAGCAGCGACGCCAGGCTGCGGCCGAGCTCCGCTTGGAGCTGATCGACCTGACGAGCGCGCCGATAGACGATGCGAAGTGTGTACCCAACGGCCACGCCCATCGCCCCTCCCATGATCATGAACAGTCCCGTCATGGGCCACATTGCTGGCAAAAAGCCGGCGCGCATTCGTGACAGCACAAATTGCGCGACATGCGTCACTCCGGCGATGTCCGGATGGAATTCGTACCAATAGATCACCATCGTCAGCGGATGCAGCAGCAGCACCCCGAACAGCAGGCCCACGCCCGCCGAGGTGGCGGTGCTCTCCAGATGATCACGTTGTCGAGTCATCGGATCCCCCGAACCATCATGACTCCCATGATGACAGCGCCAACCCCGATCCATGAAAGCGCGGCGGCGGTCCGGGGCGTGCGCTTCGGAGAAGGCATCGTGGGCAGATCACAGCCGTCGAACGCAATCTCTTGCTCTAGAGTCACCGCGCTGGCCCGGACGGTGGTATCTCTGACCGTGACGATGGCGCGATACCGCCCTCGCCGTGGCAGCGATGGCGCAAACGGATATCGCCCTTCGGTACGCAGCGCCGAGATGCTTGTCTGAACGGCCGGCGTGGCGGCGGTATCTGGGAGTGATCGCACGACAAGCGTGACGCGGCTCCCGGTCGCCGATGCGTCCGCGTGCGTGGGGCGTACGTCCACGAAGTATAACAGGGAGTCCTTCGGTGCTACCCATGGCATTGTGAGCGTGACGCGCCACGCCCCCTCCGCAATCTCCCTGATCACCGAACGGCAAGTTGTCCCCGCGACCGCACGAATGGCCACGTCGGAATCCTGCGGGGTCGTTCGTGCACCCATCATCCCACCCATGTGGCCACCGCCTACCGGCAGGCAGCCAGTCAAGGCGCCTGCCGTGACCAACCGCAGTGTTTGACTTAGCCTGTGCTTCATGGGGGGCCTTCAACGACGAAGTGGAGAGCAGGCAACCGGGACGAGGGAGTCGGCTTCTCGTCTGCCCTCGGCCAGTGCGGCGACCGACGGCATTGCTCTTTGACCGTGTGGCTATCGCAGTTTATGGTGAATAAAAGAGATGGTAGTCAGATGATCGCTGACATCCTCGTGGGAGAATACCGGAACCGGAGGCGCGCGTTCGATAGGCGTTCCTCCCGATCCCTCAACCGTGCGGCCGGACGTTCCACACGAACGTCGCGCGCCACACACGCGTGCGAATCACGCGAGCTCCTGCTGGCTGCGTAGGCGCCACCCACGCCGTCCGCAACATCCACGCGCCGGCGCGGGAGAGCGGGATCGCCACAACACCTGCGGAATCGGCGATCATGGAGGCGTACTCGCCGGTGCCGCGAACGGTGGTGTCGAGAGCAGTCTTTACGTCCACGCCCAAGCGCGGCACTGGCCGACCGTCGGCGCGGAGCTGAAGGCGCAGCGTATCACCGACGCGGAGAACGGCCGGATCGACCAGCGGCACGATGCCGAGGGGGAGAATGCCGGCGCGCGAGAAGGCGCGTGCGCCGCCATGGCCGACTTCGGCGACCGTCGAAGCGAGCACGGCGTGCTCGAAGATGACGCTGTCCGCGTCGCGCGTGAGCGAGCTTTCCCCCAGTCGGCGCGCCTCGGCGCTCGCGCCCTCGGCGGCGAGGAACTTGAGAAAGCCGGCGGACGTGTTGGCCAGTGTACCGGGCTTCGTGGCCAACACGACGAGGTACTGTCCGACTGACGTGGGCTTGGCGGTGATGCGGAGCGCGCCCGCGGACGCGACGACATCGGTAGCCACGTTGTCGCTCGTGGCACCGATCACCCGAACCGAGGCGACGCGATCGAGCGGCACGG